>JALZEC010000110.1 GCA_030862235.1 Actinomycetota bacterium
TTCCTGGCCGCAGTGGTCACCAAGGGGCAGGCCGTCGTGGGAGTCGCCCATCTCGGCCGTCGTCCCAACGCCGCCCAGCAGACCGCCCTGCAATGGCTCTACCCCACCTGCGCCGTCGAGGGCTGCGCCTCGGTGGCCCGCCTGGAGGTGGACCATCGCATCGACTGGTCCGCTACTCGGGTGACCGTCTTCGACCTGCTGGACCGGCTCTGTCCCCATCACCACCGGCTCAAGACCCGCGAGGGCTGGGGCCTGGTCGAGGGCAGGGAAAAACGAGCGTTCGTGCCTCCACAGGCCCACAGGCCTCCAGTGGCGGCCTGATGTCAGGGGTCATCGTTCCCGTGCGCCCCGCTCCCACTCCTTGACCACCGGACGTTTCATAAATCCTCAGCCTCGGTACTCTTGGGAGGCCGAGGGAGCTGGATGGCCCGAATCACCTTCGAAGGGGTCGACAAGGTGTACCCGGACGGTACAAAGGCCGTCTCGGGACTCGACCTCGAGGTCAAGGACGGCGAGTTCATGGTGCTCGTGGGCCCGTCCGGCTGCGGCAAGACCACTGCCCTGCGCATGCTGGCCGGCCTGGAGGAGATCAGCGCCGGAACCGTCAGGATCGGCGACCGGGTGGTCAACGATGTGCCGGCCAAGGACCGGGACATCGCCATGGTGTTCC
This sequence comes from Actinomycetota bacterium, assembly GCA_030862235.1. Lineage (GTDB taxonomy): Bacteria > Actinomycetota > Acidimicrobiia > Acidimicrobiales > AC-14 > JALZEC01. Next base: position 671 of record JALZEC010000110.1, read on the forward strand.
AGAGCTACGCCTTGTATCCGCACATGACGGTGTACGAGAACATGGCGTTCGGACTCCGTCTGCGCAAGATGTCCAAGGACGAGATCGACCAACGGGTGAAGCGGGCGGCGAAGATCCTCGGTATCGAGGAGTTCCTGGCCCGCAAGCCGCGGGCCCTCTCCGGAGGCCAGCGCCAGCGGGTGGCGATGGGACGGGCCATCGTCCGCCAGCCCAAGGCCTTCCTCATGGACGAGCCGCTGTCCAACCTCGACGCCAAGCTCCGGGTCCAGATGCGGGCCGAGATCAGCGGCCTCCAGCGGGAGCTCGAGGTCACGACGCTCTACGTCACCCACGACCAGGTCGAGGCCATGACCATGGGCGACCGGGTCGCCGTCCTCCGCAAGGGCGAGCTGCAACAGGTTGGCGCGCCTCGAGAGCTGTACGACGAGCCCGTCAACCTGTTCGTGGCCGGCTTCATCGGCAGCCCGGCCATGAACATGGTCTCGGCCAGGATCGAACGCGACGGCCACGGCGACCCCGACGGCGGCGGTGACGGCCACCCGGACGGCGACGGCGACGGCGATGGCCTGCTCGCCCGGTTCGGCCAGCACCAACTGAAACTCCCGGCCGAGATGGTCGCCCGCCGTCCCGCTCTCGGGGGTTACGTGGGGCGTGACGTCGTGCTCGGGATCCGGCCCGAGGACCTCGAGGACGCCGCCGTGGAGGACCACGCCTGGCCCACCATTCCCGGTCTCGTCCGTCTCACCGAGGCCCTCGGCTCGGAGGTGGTGGTGCACTTCGACGTGGAAGCCCACCCGGCCGTCACCGATGAGACCAGGGAGTTGGCCGCCGACGTGGGCGACGACGTCGCCTTCGAGCGGCTGGAACAGGAAGTCACGACCTTCGTCGGGCGCTTCAGCCCGCGTTCAGACGTCAAGCAAGACCAGCAGATCCGGGTGGCCGTCGACACCCGGTCGCTCCACATCTTCGATCCCGAAACCGCGCTTGCCATCTACAGAGGAGGCTCCGACACGTGAGGACCCCTACCCGTTCGCTCCGCTGGGCGGCGATCGCGTCGCTGCTCATGCTGGTCGCCGTCGCCTGCGGTGGTGACGACGACGATGACGAGACCGGCCAACCGGCCACGACAGCCGCCACCGGCGGCGCGCAGACCCAAGAGCTCCAGCGCGTCGGCGGCACCATGGAGGTGGCCGCCGTCTGGTCGGGCCAGGAGCAGGCCAGCTTCAGGCAGGTGCTCGACGCTTTCACCGCCAAGACCGGCACGCAGGTCACCTTCACCTCCACCGGCGACAACATCGCCACCGTCCTCCGGACCCGCATCGAGGGGAACTCCCCGCCTGACGTGGCCGTGCTTCCCCAGCCTGGCCTACTGAGGGACCTGGCCAACCAGAACGCGCTGAAGCCGATCGACGACCTGGTGGGCAGCGCCCTGACCCAGAACTTCGCCCCCCACTGGAAGGACCTGGGGACGGTCAACGGCAGGTTGTTCGGGCTGTTCTTCAAGGGAGCCAACAAGTCGCTCGTCTGGTACAACACGACCGCCTTCCGCAACGCCGGCGTCCAGCCTCCCCGGACCTTCGACGAGCTCCTCAGGACGGCCCAGACGATCAAGGACTCGGGGGTCACGCCCTTCTCCCTCGGGGGCGGGGCCGGGTGGGTCCTCACCGACCTGTTCGAGAACATCTACCTACGCCAGGCGGGCCCCGACAGGTACGACCAGCTGAGTCGCCACCAGATCCCCTGGACCGATCAGTCGGTGAGGGACGCCCTGCGGACCATGGGTCGCCTCCTCTCCGATCGGACGAACTTTGCCGGCGTCGTCACCCAGACGCAGTTCGTGCAGTCGGTCGACAACGTCCTGAGGAACCCGCCGGCGGCGGCCATGGTGATCGAGGGTGACTTCGTCCCCGGCTCGGCCACCCAGAAGGCGACGCCCGTCACCGACTACAACTCCTTCGCCTTCCCGTCGATCAACAACTCGCCCCCGTCGGTGGTCGGCGGCGGTGATGCGGTCGTGATGCTCAAGGACACGCCGCAAGCCAAGGAGCTGGTGAAGTTCCTGGCCAGCGCCGAGGCGGCTGAGATCTGGGCCAAGCTCGGCGGGTTCTCCTCGCCCAACCGGCGAGTGAACGCGTCGATCTACCCGGACGACGTCACGCGGAACAACGCCACCGCCCTCGCCCAGGCCACCATCTTCAAGTTCGACATGAGCGACCTGGCCCCCGCCGACTTCGGGGGGACGCCGGGTCGGGGCGAGTGGGCCCTGCTGCAGCAGTTCGCCGACAACCCGTCGGACGTCGACGGGATCGCGACCCAGCTCGAAGCGGCGGCGGCGGCCGCCTCCTGGTCCTAGACCGGGGTGGCCCGGCCCCCGGCCAGCGAGACCCTGCCCGCTGGGGTAGGGGGCACGTCAGGGCCGGCGCCGCCAGGGGTTCCCGTCCCCCGGCGCCGGCCCAGCCGTCATGGCCATCTGGGGGCCCGGCCGGCGGCCGCCGCCCTCTTCCTGCTGCCGGCACTGCTGATCCTCGGGGCGCTGGTGATCTACCCGATCATCGCCACCGTCGTCGCCAGCTTCCAGGGGCCGACGGGTGGCCGCTTCGTCGGGCTGGACAACTACAAGGAGCTGTTCACCAATAGGCGGACGCTCACCGCCATCCGCAACAACGTCGTCTGGGTCGCCGTCGTCCCGGCCACGGTCACCGCCCTGGGCCTGGTCTTCGCCGTCCTGTCCGAACGCATCACCTTCCAGCGGGCGTTCAAGGCCGTGATCTTCATGCCCATGGCCATCTCCCTCCTCGCCGGGGGCGTGATCTGGAGGGTGGTCTACGAGCAGTCGCCCGATCGGGGGGTGCTCAACGCCGGCATCGACGCCGCCCGCAGCGTGTTCCGCCCTCCCGGCCACTACGCCGGCGCCACCCCTTCCGCCGGCATGCGGGTCGAAGGCAAGGGCATGGCCCTCGAGGCGCCCGTGACCGCCGGCCGGGTCTACCAGCTCGGTCTCGTCGGCCTGCCTCCGGAGCAGGTCCCGGAGGACGCCGAGCAGGCCGAGCTGCCGGTCACGCGCCCAGGCCGGGCGGAGGTCGCCGGCGTCGTCTTCCGCGACTTCCGCCCGGGCGGAGGTGGCCAGCGGGGGGTGGTCGACCAGGGCGAGCTCGGCCTGCCAGGCGCGAAGGTCGAGCTCCGCGGCCCAGACGGCAGCGTGGAGAAATCCGCCGTCACCGACGAGGACGGCTCGTTCCGGATCGAGGACGTGGCCGACGGTACGTTCACGCTGGGGCTCGCCCCCTCAAACTTCCGCCCGCCCTTCGAGGGAATCCAGTGGCTGGGGCCGACGCTCATTACGCCAGCCATCATCGTGGCCTACATCTGGGTCTGGGCCGGCTTCGCCATGATGGTCCTGGCCGCCGGGCTGGCCGCCCTTCCCCGCGAGGTCCTAGAGGCGGCCCGCGTCGACGGCGCCGGCGAGTGGCAGACCTTCCGCCGGATCACCGTCCCCCTCCTCGCCCCCGAGATGGGTGTGGTCTTCATCACCATGGTGATCTATGTCCTCAAGGTGTTCGACATCGTTCTCGTCATCGCCCCCGAGGCGGTACAGGACAACGCCAACGTGATCGCCCTCGAGATGTGGCAGACCGCATTTGGCGCGCGCGACCAGGGCCTGGGCTCGGCCGTTGCCGTCTTCCTCTTCCTGCTGGTGCTGCCGGTGATGGTCTTCAACGTCAAGCGCTTCCGGGCGGAGCGGGGCTGATGGCCGAGCAGACCGCCGCCGCTCCGATACCCGCCCCGGCCGTGGTCACCGCCAAGAGCTCGGTCACGACGCCTCGGGGGCCGGGCCGCCGGCTGGGCCACCTCAAGCGCCTCCCGCTCAACCTGGGCCTGGCCGTGGTCGCCGTCCTCTGGCTCGTGCCCACCGTCGGGCTCCTCGTCACCGCCCTGCGCCCGCGGGCCCTGTTCGCCACCAGCGGCTGGTGGCAGGCCCTGACCAGGCCCACGCAGCTGACGATCGAGAACTTCCGCCGCATCGTCGAGGACGACAGCTTCGTCACCAGCCTGTGGAACACGGTGCTCATCACCGTCCCCGCCGCTTTAGGCGTGGTCGTCCTCGGCGCCCTGGCCGCCTACGCCTTCGCCTGGATCGACTTCAGGGGGCGCGATCTGCTCTTCCTGCTGGTCGTCGGCCTCCTGGTCGTCCCGCTCCAGATGGCCCTCGTTCCCGTGGCCCGGCTCTACGGCGACCTGGGGATGTTCGGCTCGATCCTCGGCGTCGTGCTGTTCCACATTGCCTTCGGGCTCCCGTTCGCGGTGTTCCTGCTCCGGAACTTCTTCGCCTCGATACCGCGCGACCTGGCCGAGGCGGCGCGCCTCGACGGTGCCTCCGAGCTGCGGATCTTCACCCGGATCATGCTCCCGCTGGGCCTGCCGGCCATCGCCAGCCTGGCCATCTTCCAGTTCCTCTGGGTGTGGAACGACCTGCTCGTCGCCCTGGTCTTCGCCGAGACGGCCAACGCGCCCATCACCGTCGCCATCCAGCAGCAGCTGCGCGCCTTCGGTGGGAACATCGACATCATCAGCGCCGCATCGTTCATCTCCATGATCGTGCCGCTGATCGTGTTCTTCGCCTTCCAGCGCTATTTCACGGCGGGGCTGCTGGCCGGTTCCGTGAAGTAACGGCTTCCCTCGACTCTCGCTTCGCCTTGGCAATAGGCTCAGAGCCGTCACATGGCGAAGGTGAGAGCGATGGACTCCAGGCGGGCGACGAACGGCGGTCGGCGGGCGAGACGCAGGCTCCGGGTGGCGGTGGCGGTCGCAGGACTGGTGGGCTCGATGGTCGTCGGCGAAGCCCCCGGTCGAGCGGCGTTCCCCGGACGGAACGGACCGATCCTCTGCTCCAGCAACCGCGACGGCAACTACGAGATCTACGCCTTCTACGAGGACGGGACGCCGCCCCGTCGGCTGACGAACCACCCCGCCCGGGATCTCGAGGCGACGATGTCGCCCGACG
>JALZEC010000379.1 GCA_030862235.1 Actinomycetota bacterium
ACTGAGGACATGGCGAAGACACTGGAACCAGGAGATCTTCTTCCCGTCCGTCGCCTCCAGCCTCTGGGCGGCGGCCCGCCGGTCCGGATCGGCTCCAACCAATCGCGGGCCCAAGTCCTCGTCCTGACCCACTCCGAGCTGTGCGAACGCTGCACGCGGTACCTGGAGTCATTCGAGGACGTCCTGGAAGCCGTGCGGAACGAAAAGGCGCGCGTGCTGGCCCTCGTAGGGCCGAAATGGAGCGACGAGGCGTCGGACCTCCCGGTCCCTGCGGTCGTCGTCGACGAGGTCCTCCGCGACGCGCTGTCGGCGGACAAGACGCCCGTCGTCGCCGTCGTCGACCGCTTCGGTCAGCTCTTCGCTGTCGCCGAGGCCGGTGACGAGCACTGCTTCCCGGAGCACCACCGGATCCTCTCCGCGCTGCTCGACATCGGCATTCGCTGTCCCGAGTGCGGCGTTCCCGACGTCCCTTCGCCTGAACTCCTTCCCGAGGAAGGGACGCGCAGCGGCGGGATGCTCCTCGGCCAATAGCGAAGGCGGGCGCCTGGCCGGCGGCGTCGCGCCTGGCGGGCCGGCGTAGCGAGGACCACGCCGGCCGCCTCCGGGAATGAGGTCAGGACGGCTGAGCTGCTTCGGCGTTCACCATCCACGGCGTCCCAAACCGGTCGATGCACATTCCGAACCTGGGAGACCAGAAGGTCTCGGCGATGGGCATGATCACCTTCCCACCCTCGGCCAGCGCTTCGAAGACCCGCTCAGCCTCGGCCGGATCGGCAACCGAGTAGTTCACGTACATCCCCTGCACCCCGTTGAAGCCCCCCGTCGGGTCGTCGGAGGCCATCAGGAGATGGCCGTCGAACGTCAGCGCGGCGTGCATGATCAGGTCGGCCTGGTCGGGAGGCACGGGCTCGTCCGACGGCATGTCGGACATCGTCAGCAGCACCAGTTCGCCCCCGAAGATCTCTTGATAGCGGGTGAACGCCTCCCGGCAGTTCCCGCCGAAGTTCAGGTACGGGTGAAAGGCCATCGGCTCCTCCTGATCAGTCGGGACATCGAAAGTCTCGTCCAGTCTGACGAAGGGCCGGGCGCGGACTCATCGCGCCTCGTGATCTGAGGGCGTTGCAACACCAGAAAAACCACGGAGAAGGGAACGGCGTCGGTGCTGGACTGTCCGGATGGACGGTCATGACGCTTCCACCTACGGCGATCGAATCGCCGACGTCTACGACGAGTGGTATGTGCCCCGCATGGATCCCAGCGCCGCGGTCGATCTCCTGACTGAGCTCGCCGGCCAGGGTTCCGCCTTGGAGTTGGGCATCGGCACGGGTCGGGTCGCGCTCCCGCTGGCGGCAAACGCCGTGCGCGTCGTCGGCATCGACGCCTCCCAGGCAATGATCGACAAGCTGCGGACGAAGCCTGGCGGGGCGGACATCGATGTCAGGATCGGGAACTTCGCCGACGTCGATGTGGAGGGCGTCTTCTCGCTGATCTACGTGCCGTTCACGACCTTCTTCGCCCTGCTCTCACAGGCGGAACAGATCCGCTGCATGCGGAACGTCACCATGCACCTCGAGCCCGGCGGATGGTTCGTCCTCGATGCCTTCGTCCCGGACCCCGGGAGATTCCAGAACAATCAAGCCGTCGTCGCCCAAGAGGTCGCGTCGGGCCACGTCATGATCGACGTCGCACGCCACGATCCGGTGGAACAAAGGGTTGATTCCTCACATGTGGTGATCACCGAGAGCGGAGTCCGCCTCTATCCGGTAGCCCTTCGCTATTCGTGGCCGGCTGAGCTCGACGCGATGGCCATGGTTGCCGGTCTTGTCCCGGCTTTCCGGTACGGCGGCTACGACCGCCGCCCCTTCGACGCGTCGTCGACCCACCACGTCTCGATCTATCGGCGTCCCCCGAGCAACTGACGCGGTCAGGCGAACTTGAGGAGGATGAACACCACGAAGCCGATGAGAGCCAGGGCCTCGGTGAACGCGATTCCCAGGAACATCGTGGTGCGGATCGTGCCCGCCGCTTCAGGCTGCCGGGCCATGGCGTCGATCGCCCTCCCGACGACAAGCCCAATACCGATCCCAGGCCCGATGGCGGCCAGCCCGTATCCGATGCCCGCGCCGATTCCGTTCAAGCCCTCGGCCGGCAGGGTCAGGCCGCGGCCGTAGTACGGGCCACCCCCCGGCGGACCCACCTGGGCGTCGACGAGGGTGGTGCTCCCGACGACCCCGCCCGCAATGAGTAGCAGAAAAAGGGCTCGTTGACGGCTCAACCCGTCCCGCGCGTTCAGATCCGGCTCTGCCACCCGCCAGCACCCTATCTGTCGACACGAGATTCGGGCAACGCCGCCCACATCGAACGTAGGCTTGGCCCACGGGGTCGACGGTCGAGCGCTCTACACACGCCCAGCGAGAAGACGGCTTGCTCGCGGTCGAACAGCCCTCGGCACCGCCCGACGAGCAGGGCACGAGCTTCCTTCCCGGGCCTGTCCGATGGGTAGGCGAGCATCCGGCCGTCATCGTGGTGGTGCTGGCCGTGGCCGCAGGCGTGTGGGCCGTAGCCGGCTCCCACCGGGTCTTCCGCTATCTCTCCGACGATCACGACGAGGGCCTCTACCTGCTCCAGGCCGAGGCGCTGGCCCGTGGGTACGTGTTCCCTCCCGCCCCCCAGCATCCCGACGCGTTCATCCCCTGGCTGAGCGTCCTCAGGGACGGGAAGTTCATTCTCAAGTACGCGCCGGTGCACGCGTCGATCCTCGCCCTCGGAGTGAGAGTCCTCGGGAGCCCGCGCTGGTCGCTTGGGCTCATCGCCGCAGGACTGGTCGCCGTGACGTACCTGCTGGCCAAGGAAGTGCTCGGCGACCGGCGGCTGGCGGTGCTGGCCAGCGCCTTTCTCGCCCTGTCTCCTCTGTTCCTCATCCAGACGGCGACGTTCCTGCCCTACTGCTCGAGCCTGCTCCTGCTGGAAGGCTTCGCCTTCGCCCTCCTTCGGGGCCTCCGGACGAAACGTGGGTCCATCCTGGCCGCCAGCGGCTTCCTCTTTGGCCTGGCTCTCTTCTCCCGACCCTTCGACGCCCTCCTGTTCGGCCTGCCCCTGGGCGTGTACTTCCTCGTCCGCCAGCGGCATGAGCGCCCACAACTCATCCGGAACGCGGGATGGTTCGCGCTCGGCACCGTCGTCCCTCTGGTGGCGACGCTCCTCTACTACCGAGCGGCGACCGGCAGTCCCTTTCGCCCTCCCTTCAACCTTTTGGAGCCGAGCGACACCCTCGGGTTCGGGCCGCGGAGGCTCTTGCCCGGCCAACCGGCCGTCCCGTTCACACCGAACCTCGGGTGGTACGGGGTCAGCCGCCATGTCCTGCTGACCAGCTTCTGGGGGTTCGGCGGGCTGCTGCTGATCGGGTTCTTCCTCGCCGGCCTGCTCCGGCGACGACGGGCCGGGCTAGAGGTCTGGATCGCCCTGGCCGCCGTCACCTACGCCTGCGGCTACGCCTTCTTCTGGGGCACGTACGGGACGGGTCTGAGAGGAAGCCTCACCTCGTTCCTGGGCCCCTTCTACTTCCTGCCCGTGCTGGCGTGCGTGACGCTGCTGGCGGCAAAGGGCTTCGGCTTGCTGTGGCGCCGGGACTGGTTGATGGCCGCCATGGCAGTGGCAGGCATGGTCATGGTCAGCGGGTACCTCATGGTCGAAGCGCTCGAGGTGAACCTGCGGCTGACGGAGGAGGACCGCAGGCTCTACACACCGGTCGCGGCTGCCAACTTGGAGGACGCCCTCGTGTTCCTTCCCCCGATGTGGGGACGACATCTTCTGCATCCGTTCGCCTGGCTACAGAACACGGCGGACTACGACGGCGAGAACGTGTACGCCCTCGACCGTGGCGAGGCGGCAAACCTGGCGTTGCTCGATGAGTACCCAGGGCGGACGGCGTATCGGCTCCGGGTTCACGGGGCGTATCGCGTCAACCCACCCGATCCCGCCCTCTCGACCTCCCTCGAGCCGTTGACGATCTTGGAGCGCGACTCGCTGGAGATGGACGTGACCTTCGAGAATCCGACCACGGACCCGCGCGTCAGCCTCGCCGTGTCGGTAGACGGGAGGACAGATGTCTTCGTCCTCGACACGGACTCCCAGCCGGGGAAGAGCTACGAGGCGGGCATCCGGATCCGAGCCGACGGTGACGTCGAGCTGGACGGCGGTGGCGACCTTTACGCGATAGAGCAGACAGCGCGGGACAGCTTGATACAGGTCGCGATTTCGGTTCGAGAGGCCGAGGACGCTCCCGCCCGCATCCTCTACCAACGGCAACTGGGGTTCGTGGTCGAGGAGTCGCGGATGAAGATCTTGGCGCCGGGCGTGGTTCCGGTCAACGAGCTCGGTGGCGATCCGGTGACGATCGAAGGGGTGTGAAGCGGGCAGGATCGGCCCTACTCGTGGTCACCCGCCCCCGTCCTCGGACTGGCCCTGGCCGTCAGGGTCGTCCAGCCGCTGCCTGGTCTCCTCCCCCGCCCTCCGGGGGGCGTCGGCCACGTCGTCGCCCTCGGACCGGTAGACCGCGGCGACCACCTTGGGCGCCCGCTTGGCCTTCGCCCACCAGCGGCGGAGGTGACCCCGCGCCCCGCCCCGGCGGCGCACGAGGAGGTAGGGGGTGCCGGCCCTCTCCATCACCTCTTCCCGCACGGAGGCGAGCGTCTCGGCTTCGGTCATCCAGCGGTCGCTGACGCCCAGGACGAGCAGGTCGAAGTCGGCGGCCCGCTCGAACAGCGCCTCGGTGATGTCGCCGTCGACCGAAACCAGCTCGAAGTCCACGCCGCTGCCCTCGCGGGCCTCGGCCGCACGCTCCTCGGCGTCCTCGCCCCCCGGGGCGAGCAGGGTGAGGCTCGCTCCAGTCGAGCGTGCCAGCCGCAGGGCCAGGTCCAGACCGGCTTCCTCATGGAACTTGCCGCCATAGGGGACGATGATGCGGGCGTCCTCCCCCAGGGAGAACTGGCGCGGGCCCTCGGGGTCGACGAGCACGGCCACGTCGGACCTCGCCTCGTGGAGGACCTGGCCGACGGTGCCACCCAGGAGCCGGCGACCGAAGAGCGCTTCGTGGTAGCCCATCAGCACGAGGTCGGCGTCCAGCTCGTTGGCCACCCGCGAGATGGTGTCCCCCTTGTGGTCGCCGGCGATGGCCACGGGATGAGCCTCGAAGCCGGCGTCCTCGACGACCTCCCGCAACGGCCGCAGGCGGTCGGTTGCCTCCTGGAGCACGGAGTCCTGCACCGCGGCGGCATGGCTGACCTCCGTGCCCGAGACGTCGACGACCCGCACGAGGGTGACCTCCACGTCTTCGTCACGGTCGCCGCCCACGAGGGTGGCGACATGGGTGAGCTCCTCGGAGACGTCGGGGTTGCCGACGGCGACGACGATCTTCCAGCGGTCCTCATCGTCTTCCTCACCGTCGCCGCCCCCGGCCTCCTCCTTGATCATCTTCCGCTGGACTTCCCGGGGGTAGTACAGGGTGAGGGCGGGCTCGGTCATCAGCGTCGTGACCACGGCCATGATCACGAGCATGGCGAAGATGGCAGGGGACAGGACCCCCAGCTGCAAGCCGATGTTGAGGATGATCAGCTCCGTCAAGCCGCGGCAGTTGACGAGCACCCCCAAGGCGCCCGCCTCCCTCCAGTCGAGGCCGGCGAAGCGGGCAGCCAGCTTGGAGCCCCCCCACTTGCCCAGGATGGCCACGGCCAGGATGGCCAGGGTCATCAGCCACAGCTTGGGCGAGCCCCCGATGGCGAAGATGTCGGTGCGGATGCCGCTGAACGTGAAGAAGAACGGCAGGAGGAACACCACCGAGAAATCCTCGAGCTTCTCGGTCAGGTCCCCGACGAACTTCGAGTCGTGGGGCATGATCACCCCGAAGAGGAACGCCCCGAAGATGACGTGGATCTTGAGCTTGTCGGTGACCAAGGCACTGAGCAGCAGGCCCACGAACAGCGCGCCCAAGAACCCCGCGCTCAGCGCTCCCCGCCGCTCGTAGTAGCTCGAGATACGGTGCAGCACGGGTCGAACGGCGTAGATCATGAAGGCGATGAACAGCATGAGCACGCCGATGATGAGCAGCGACGTGGCCATCCCCGTCGCCCGGGCCACGGTGATGACCACGGCGAGCATGCACCACGCCGTGACGTCGTCGACTGCTCCCACCGTGAGGGCAACCGTCCCGATCCTCGTCTTGTAGAGCCCGCGGTCGGTCAGGATGCGGGCCAGGACCGGAAATGCGGTGATGCTCATAGCCGCGCCGAGGAACAGGGCGAACGGCGTGAACCTCCCACCCGCCCCCAGCGTGGGATAGAGCCAAAGGGCGAGGGCCACGCCCATGAGGAACGGGGCGATGATGCTGACGTGGCTCACCCAGATGGCGGCGTGGCCCCGCCCCCGCATCAGCCCGAAGTCCAGCTCCAGGCCGACGAGGAACATGTAGAGGATCAGGCCCAGCTGGGCCAGCACGTCCAGGTAGGACATGAGGTACGGCGGGAACAGGGACTCGAAGGCCGAGGGCCAGAGCTTCCCCAGCAGGGAGGGCCCCAGCATAATGCCGGCGATGATCTCGCCGATCACATGTGGCTGGTGAACCTTCTGCAGCAGCCCGCCCACCACACGGGCGGTGATGAGGATGACGGCCCCAGCGAGGATCAGCTTCCACAGGACCCTGTCGATGCTGGCGGTCTCCTCCACCTGGAGGCCCGCCCCGTAGTACGGACCGCCTGACGGTGGACCGACCTGGGCGTTGACCAGCGCCACGCTCGCAGCGGCGCCGCCCAGCAGTAGGACCAGGAACGCCACGCGCTGGCCCCTCCGCGACTGGGGCACGACTGTGATACTGCTGCTCACCCGCCGCTGTCCTCCGACCGGCCCTGGCCGTCCGGGTCGTCCAGTCGCTGTCTCGTCTCCTCCCCCGCCCTCCTGGGGGCGTCGGCCACGTCGTCGCCCTCGGACCGGTAGACGGCGGCCACCACCTTCGGGGCCCGCTTGGCCTTGGCCCACCACCGGCGGAGGTGACCCCGTGCCCCGCCGTGACGGCGCACCAGGAGGTAGGCGGTGCCGGCCTTCTCCATCACCTCTTCTCGCACTGACGCGAGCGTCTCGTCGTCGGTCATCCAGCGGTCGCTGACGCCCAGCACCAGCAGGTCGAAGTCGGCGGCCCGCTCGAACAGCGCCTCGGTGATGTCCCCGTCGACGGCGACCAGCTCGAAGTCCACGCCGCTGCCGTCCCGGGCCTCGGCCGCACGCTCCTCCGCCTCCTCGCCCCCCGGGGCGAGAAGGGTGAGGTTCGCCCCGGTCGCCCGGGCCAACCGAAGGGCCAGGTCCAGGCCGGCCTCCTCGTGGAACTTGCCGCCGTAGGGCACGAGGATGCGGGCATCCTCCCCCAGGGAGAACTGGCGCGGGCCCTCGGGGTCGACGAGCACGGCCACGTCGGCCCTCGCCTCGTGGAGGACCTGGCCGACCGTGCCCCCGAGGAGGCGATGGCCGAAGAGCGCCTCGTGGTAGCCCATGAGCACGAGGTCGGCGTCCAGTTCGTTGGCCACCCGCGAGATCGTGTCCCCCTTGTGGTCGCCGGCGATGACCACGGGGTTGGCGTCGAAGCCGGCGTCCTCGACCACCTCCCGCAACGGCCGCAGGCGGTCGGTCGCCTCCTGGAGCGCGGTGTCCTGCACGGCGGCGGCGTGGCTGACCTCGGTGCCCGACACGTCGACCACCCGCACCAGGGTGACCTCCACCTCCTCCTCCCGGTCGCCGCCCACCAGGGTGGCGACATGGGTCAGCTCCTCGGAGACCTCAGGGTTGCCGACGGCGACGACGATCTTCCAGCGGTCCTCGTCGTCCTCGTCACCCTCGCCGCCCTCGGCCTCCTCCTTGACCATCCGGCGCTGTTCCGCCCGGGGGTAGTACCGAGCGAGGGCGGGCTCGGTCATCAGCGTCGTGACCACGGCCATGATCACGAGCATGGCGAAGAGGGCGGGGGACAGGATCCCCAGCTGGAACCCGATGTTGAGGATGATGAGCTCGGTCAGGCCGCGGCAGTTGACGAGCACCCCCAAGGCGCCCGCCTCCCTCCAGTCGAGGCCGGCGAAGCGGGCAGCCAGCTTGGAGCCCCCCCACTTGCCCAGGATGGCCACGGCCAGGATGGCAAGCGTCATCAGCCACCGACTCGCCGAGCCCCCGATGGCGAAGATGTCGGTGCGGATGCCGCTGAAGGCGAAGAAGAACGGCAGCAGGAACACCACCGAGAAGTCCTCCAGCTTCTCGGTCAGCTCTCCTACGAACTTCGAGGCGTGGGGCATGATCACCCCGAAGAGGAACGCCCCGAAGATGACGTGGAGCTTCAGCTTGTCGGTGATCAGGGCGCTGAGCAGCAGACCGACGAACAAGGCGGCCAGGAAGGTGCCGCTCAGCGCTCCCCTCCGCTCGTAGTAGCTCGAGACCCGCTGCAACACGGGCCGGAGGCCGTAGACCATGAAGGCGATGAACAGCATCAGGACGGCGATCGTCAGGACCGTCCCGAGGAACCCGGAGGCCCGCGCCGCGACAAGGACGATGGCCAGCAGGCACCACGTCGCCACGTAGGTACTCGCCCCTACCGTGAGGGCCAGTCTCCCGATCCTGGTCTTGAACAGCCCCCTGTCGGTCAGGATGCGGGCCAGGACCGGGAACCCCGTGGCGCTCATCGCCACGCCGAGGAACAGGGCGAAGGGCAGGAAGCTCTCGTCACCCGCGAATCGGGGGTGGAACCACGGCGCCAGGACCACGCCCAGGACCAGAGGGGGGACGATGCCGACGAGGGTCATCCGGTTGACGGCATCGTCCCGGTCACGCAGGAGCCTGAAGTCGAGCTCGATGCCGACTATGAACATGTAGAAGATCAGACCGAGCTGGGCCAGCACGTCCAGGTAAGTCATCACGTTTTCCGGGAACAGGAACTCGAAGGCCGACGGCCAGATCTGCCCCAGCAGGGAAGGCCCGAGGAGGATGCCGCCGATGATCTGACCGATCAGGTGCGGCTGGTGGAACTTGTGCGCCAGGCGGCCGAAGACGCGGGCGGTGACGATGATGAACGCCCCGCCGAGAAGGATGTGCCACAGCACCTTGTCGGCGTTGATCTTCGAACGCGGATCCCTGGCTCCGCCACCCTGCTGCGCGGGCGGCTTCAACCCGCTGCCGAGGCTCAGGAGGAGGAGGAGTCCGAGGATGACCAAGGCGATGATGCCGACATATCCGAGCAACAGCATCTTGCTGCCGCCGCTACCGAGACCTCCGCTGTGGTCGTCCTCCTGCCCTTCAGCTTCCTCGTCGGGGGCTTCGGTCTCCTGCTTGGTGCTCCCCGTGTCACTCATTGGAAGCTGTTTGCCTCCTCACCCGGCCTTCGAGGGGTGCCCTGCAGCTTCCCCTCCCTGTGATTTTGCGGGAGTCTAAACCGGTCACGAGGTCGACTCTGTCGGCGCACGCACGTCCTCCCCGTCTCCCTGACTCAACTCCCTGAGTTCACGGAAGTGGGCGATTCACCCCGGGGCGTTTCAGCCCCGGCGCCCACGGGAAGTGCTGGTCCATCGGCCGCTCACAGAAACCGGCAGGCAGGTCGAGTGCTTACCTCGCGTTGGCCGTGTGGGCGGGCCTCGCCTGGATCCTGGTGACCTGGACGGCCACGGTGGAACAGGCGCTTTACGGAGTGGCGGTCTCGATCGCGGTGGCCCTGATCCTCGTGCCGCTGGGGCTCCCCGCCCGGCCGTGGCAACTTCTCCGTCCGCGGCCACTGGTTCGAGTGGTCACGCTGGTGGCTACGTCGCTGGCGCGCATCGTCGGGGCCAACGTCACTCTGGCTCGACGGGTGTGGTCTCCCTCGCTGCCTATCCGGACCGGCATGCTCGTCGTCCCGACCGATCTCAAGAGCGACGGTGGTATCACCGTCATCGGTCTCCTAGGATCGATCATCGTCGACCACCAGCTCGTCGACCTCGAGCCCGGGCGACTGCAGTACCACGCGGTCTGGGTGGCGTCCGAAGACCCCATCGAAGCTCGGGAGCGGATCAACGGCCAACTCGAGCGCCTGCTGAAGCCCTTCGACGAGGAGGCACGCGGTGAGTGACGCGATGGCTTGGGTGGCGGTGGCCGAAATCGCCATCGTGCCCCTTCTTCTCGTTCGGCTCGCGAAAGGCCCTAGCGTCTCCGACCGGGTCGTGGCCCTGAACACCATCTCCATCCAGGCCACCCTGGCCCTCTTCGCCTTCAGCGCCTTCGCCGACCGCAGCTTCTACCTTGACGTCGCCCTTTGGCTCGCCAGCTTCAGCTATCTCGGCACCATCGTGTGGTCGCGTTACCTCGAGCGGGGGTTTCTGTGAGGGACGCACTCGCTCTGGGCTTGGCCGTGATCGGACTCGTGTTCTCTCTTTCGGGGGCCGTCGGAATCCTGCGCATGCCCGACCTGTACACCCGTATCCAGTGCTCCTCGAAGAACGTCACCATGGGCACCTTGCCACTGCTCCTGGCGGTCGTGGTCGACCAGGGCTTCATATCGACGTATGGCAGCCGTGCGCTGCTCGTCGCCGTCCTGATCCTGGTGATCAACCCGATGGCGGCGCACGCGCTGGCCCGGGCCGCCTACCGGACCGGCACTCCCATGTGGCCCGGCTCGGTGGTCGACCAAGCCCGGAAGGATCCCCCCGAACCATGACCGCCTTCTGGATTCTCGACATCCTGTGCCTGCTCGCGGTCCTGGCCGCCGCCGTGATGGTCGTCACGCTCGAGAACCAGAACGCCTCGGTGATGGCGCTGTCAGCGGTGGGAACCGTCCTGGCCCTGCTATTCGTCGTTCTCGACGCCCCCGACGTGGCCCATTCCCAGGTGGTCGTCGGCGCCATCGCCCTACCCGTGCTGTACCTCCTGGCCATCGGCAAGACCCGCTTGGTGGCCGAGGACGCGTCGGAGTTGGGCGAGGAGGGCGAGCCCGAGACGGCGCCATGACCACTGCCGCCCCGCATCGCCGCCGGAGGGTGGCGGGAGCGGTGCTCGTGACCGGCACCGCCGCCTGCCTGGCCGTCGCGTTCCTTGACCTCCCGCGTGAGCGGGCCGACCTCCCCGCCATCGCCCGCGACGCGATGGCACAGTCCCTCCCCGAGTGGCACCACACGGAGGTGGTCAGCGTCATCGTCTACGGCACCCGGGCGTTCGACACCTTCGGCGAGACGTTCCTGCTCCTCGCCGCCGTGGTGGGGGTCATCGTCGTGTGCCGGGGGCGGGAGGAGCGACGGGTCTTCCTCCAGGAGGAGCGCCTGGGACGGCGGGAACAAGCGGAGGCCCGGCGCGTCGCGGGAAGCACCGGTAGCCGCCGCCATCCGCAGGCAGAGCACGCCGAGGACGTCGAGCGGGGGGAGGCGGACGAGGAGGAGGGCACGCTCGGCATCGGCGCCGGAGGCCCGGTCTCGGAGCAGGCCATGACCATCGTGGTCCGGACGGGGTCCAGGACGATTCTGCCCCTGCTGGCCGTGGCCGGCGCCTTCCTACTCTTCTCGCCCTGGGCTCCGGGCGGTGGCTTCCCGGCAGGGGGTGTCGTCACCGGAGTCGTCCTCCTGACCTACGCCGCCTTCGGTTACCGGGCCGTGCGCCATGTGGTGAGGCCAGGCCCACTCGAGGTTGTCGAGCTGGCGGGCGCTGGCGCCATCATTGCTCTCGCCCTATTGGGCTTGATCCTCGACGGCTCCTTCTTCGCCAACTGGCTCCCGCTCGGATCGCCGAAGACGGTCCACGCCGGAGGCATCCTCCAGTACTTCTCGATGAGCGAACTGGTCGAGGTCGCCGCCGGCCTGCTCATCGTCGTGTTCAGTCTCGTCGCCATGGAACGGGAGTGGACCGAGGAGGATCCGGCCGCCGCTGACACCCCGGCCAACCGTGAAGAAGAGAACGTCGGGTGATCGCCGTCAACTACATGGGCGCGGCCGCTCTGTTCTGCATCGGCATGTGGGCCGTGCTGACGCACCGCAACCTGATCAAGATCGTGATGGGCCTCTCGCTCATGGAGTCGTCGACGTACCTGCTCCTCGTCTCCATGGCCTATCGGGAGGGTGGAACGGCACCGGTGCTGCTCGAACCACCCGAGGGACGGACGGTGGAAAGCCTGGTCACGGGCCCGGTCGCCGATCCGGTGCTCCAGAACTTCTGCCTTACCGCAATCATCATCGGGGTGGCCGTCACCGGCGTATTCCTCGCTGTCGTGGTGCGCGTCGCCCAGCATTACCGCTCACTCGACGCCGACGACATCCGAGCCATGCGAGGGTGAGCTCGACCGGGGGGTCTCGCGTAGGTCGGCACCAGTGACGGGGACGGGACAGTGAGCGTCGCCGCCCAGGCCTCCGCTCTCCCGCTGGCCGTGGTCCTCCCGATCTCCGCCGCGATCGTCGCGCCGCTGGTGGGACGGATATCAGGACGGGCAGCACTCGCCGCGGGAGTGACCGGCCTGGGCGCTTCGACCGGCGTCCTGGCGTGGGCAGCCCCCACCGTCTTCTCCGGCCGCACGCTCGTCCACTACCTGGGGGGATGGGGTCCCACCGACGGCCGGGTGCTCGGCATCGGAGTCGCGGCCGACCCCTTCGGCATGGTCTTCGCCCTGAGCGCCGCGGGTGTGGGCCTGCTGCTCCTCCTATACGCCCTGTCCGAGCTGCGCGACCTCGGCGGGCGCGAGCTGGGCAACTTCGCCTGCCTCTTCCTGCTCCTCGACGCGGGATTGATCGGCGTGGCGCTCACCGCAGACCTCTTCAACCTGTTCGTGTGGTTCGGCGTCTCCGCCCTGGCGAGCTACGCGCTCACTGCCTTCTTCCTGGAGCGACCCCTGGCCCTGGAGGCCGCCTTCAAGATGCTGGTTCTGACCACCCTGGCCAGCTTCGCCGTCTTCGTAGGGACCGCGCTGCTCTACCAGGCCCACGGAGGGCTGAACTTGGCCCAGCTCCAGCGGTCCCTCGGGGGTCCGACCGGCCCTGCCG
>JALZEC010000391.1 GCA_030862235.1 Actinomycetota bacterium
GGGTACAACTTCTCCTGATGACTGACACCTCGCCTCCCGCCACCAAACGTCCGCGCCGTGTTCTCGTCGGCGGTATCGGCCTTCCCTGGCTCCGCGACCTCGACTTCGGCACCCAGTTCATCCGCCGCATCGAGGGTGAGACCTGGCCCGAAGGCGTCACCGTCGAAGACCTCTCCTATTCCGCCCACCGGGTGCTCCACCGGCTCCAGGAGCTGAGGCCCCACAAGGTCGTCCTCGTGGGGGCCATGCCTCGCGACGTCGATCCCCCGGGGACGATCCGCCGCTACACGCTCGACCTCACCCCACCCTCCGACGAAGACGTCACCGAGCGTCTCGGCGAGGCCATCGGCGGCGTGATCGACCTCGATCACACGCTGGCCATCGTCCGGTATTGGAAGGGTTTCCCTCCCGATACCGTTGTTATTGAGGTGGAGCCGGGTGACCGGGCGTTCGGCCTCGGCTTCTCAGACGAGATCGAGGCGTCCGTCGACAAGGTACTGGCGCTGATCCGTGAGGAGATAAGCGAGCACACGAGTGGAGCAGAGGAGAGCAGCGCCATGAACGTGACGCTAAAGAGCGGCGAAGGGACGAGCCGATGAGCGACACCGAGCAGCTGGCGTACACCGAGATCATGCCCCGCGTGGGGGAGCTGGCAGAGGAGCTGCTCAACCACCCAGACCCGCAGGTGCGGGACCAGATCACCGAGCTGCTCGACTGGGTCGACGTGTTCCACCGCGAGGGTCTCGGCCGCCTCGTGGAGATGATCCGCGCCTGGCGGGGCGAGATCTTCCTCGAGTCGGTGAACCGCGACGACATCGCCGGCGCCTTCCTCGAGGTCTACGACCTGGGCGAGACCGACGATCTCGACCTGGAGGCGGAAGGGGCAGTCAACGCCGCCCTCGAGGAGATCCGGCCCTACGTCGAGTCCCACGGCGGCACGATCACCGTCGACAGCATCGTGGACGGCGTGGTGAAGGTTCAGATGCTCGGCTCGTGCGACGGCTGTCCGAGCTCGGCGGCGACCTTGACCGCCGGAGTCGAAGAGGCCCTGAGGCGGCACTGGCCCAACTTCCGTCGCCTCGAAGTCGTCGACCCGAACGCCGACGGTGACGGTGCGGCTGCGAGCGGTCACGACCACAGCCATGGTGCCGGCGCCGAACAGCCCGTCCAGCTTCTCCAGATCCGCGGGCACGAGCTGCAATGACCGCTCCGGCCGGCCGCGTGCCCGAAGGCGGTGACAGCCGGTCCCAGGGGCTCGGGATTCGTGACGCGGAGCAGATGGCCTTCTCGGCCCGTGCCCTGGCCCAGTCGCACCCCTTCACCCAGCTGGTCAAGCGGCTCTACGAGTCGACCATGGAGGAGGAGCGCAAGGCCCAGCCGGGCGACTTCTCCATCTGGGCGGGGAGCGCCCTGACCAAGGGCTACTGCGTGCGGCGGGTGGAGGAGGACGAGGCCGGGCTCGTGCTCACCGGCGCCGATCCCCAGACCCTTCCCGATCCGGAGGAAGTAGACAAGGCGGCCGTCCCCTTCATCGCCGCCCTGCAGACCCCCGACGCACCCCTCGACTTCCTCCTGTCCGACCAGGACGTCCTGCTCGAGGTGCTCGACCGCATCATCGGCTCAGAGGTGCGCAACCGGCTCGACAACGCCCCCACCAACCTCACCTCCCGTGGGCGAGCGGAGCTCGAGGACTACCTGACCTACTGGGTCCTCAGGGGGTACGCCCTGCGCACCGCCGAGCTGGCCACGGGCGCTCTGACCAAGGCCGAGCAGTAGGTTGGGCGGGAGCGGCGGTGCCGCCCCGGGTATCCGAAGAGGGACTGATGACATGAAGGTTCTCGTCGCCGGTGTCGGCAACGTGCTGCGGGCAGATGACGCGTTCGGCGTCGAGGTCGCCCGGCGCATGGAGCAGATGGACCTGCCCCCGGGAGTCAAGGTGGTGGAGACCGGCATCGGCGGGATGGCTCTCGTGCAGGAGTTGCAGGAGGGGTACGACGCCCTGATCGTGGCCGACGCCGTCGACTTGGGCCGGCCGCCCGGCCACGTCATGCTGATCCTGCCCGAGGTGATCGACGTCAACGAGCTGGAGTTCGACGTCCGGATGGACCTCCTGGCCGACATGCACCTCACCACCCCCGACCGCGCCCTGATGCTGAGCAAGGCTCTCGGCGTCCTCCCCTCGAACCTGCTGATGGTCGGCTGCCAGCCGGTCGATGCCGAGACGCCAGGCCAGGGCATGTCCGAAGAGGTGGCCCGGGCGGTGGACGTCGCCGTCAAGGAGATCCTCGGTCACCTGGAGAAGATGCTGACCGAGACGTCAGATGACGCGGCGGCCGCCGAAACGGTGTCGGAGGAGGTGCCGTCCGACCCGGTCGGCGACGTCGACTTCCTCGGGATCGGCACGTTCGCCCGGACCGACCCCGAGGTGACGGCCTGATGTCGGCCCAAGCCTCCTCCGCCCCCTCCGTATCCGACCGCGACGAGGTGATCCGCTCCCTGGAGGAGCAGCTGCGGAAGACGCCCCGGGGCGACCGCCCATACGAGCACGCCACCCTCGCCTACCGGCTCGGGATGGCCTATGCCGAGTCGACCGGGAGCCAGACCGACGGGCTGCGGCGGGCGCTCATCCAGTTCGACACCGCCGCCGCCATCTTCGACCCCCGCTTCGACCCCGTCGAGCATGCCCGGGTGCTGAATGCCGCCGGAGCCGTGCATCGGAGTCTGGGGAACCGCAAGAAGGCGGCCGAGCTCTTCGAACAGGCCATCGAGCTGTTCCGGGGCAAGGACCGAGACGCCGAGCTGGCTGCCGCCTTCAACAACCTGGGGCTCGCCCGGAGCGAGCAGGGTGAGTTCGAGGCGGCGGTGGAGGCCTTCGACCAGGCGGTCGACCTGTTCGACACGACGACTGCCGAAGGGCGTCGGGGCAAGATCGCCACCCTGCTCAACCGGGGCCAGGCCCATGCCGCCCAAGGGACGGCCGAGGCCCTCGAAGCGGCGCTGGTCGACTACGAGCAGGCGGAGGCCGAGGTCGACATGGAGGAGGCGCCCTACCACTACGGCCTGCTCCACCACAGCAAGGGGGTCGCCTTCAGCTCGCTCGCCGGGCAGAAGCCGGAGGAGCGGGAGCGGCTGTTACAGGAGGCGGTCCACGCCTTTGACGAGTGCCTCGTCGTGTTCACCCGGGCCACGATGCCCTTCCAGTTCTCCCTGGCTAAACACAACCTGGGCCTGGCCTACGTGGGCCTGGGAGGCGTCCTCAACCTGCGCCGGGCCCTCGCCGCCTTCGAGGACACCGTGAGCATGCTCGACACCCGGGTCCATGCCGAGGCCTGGCGCCTGGCCTACGC
>JALZEC010000404.1 GCA_030862235.1 Actinomycetota bacterium
TGCGGGTGACGATGCAGCTGTCCGAGCTGCTGGTCCCCGCCGGTTCACCGGCAAACCAGGAGGCAGCGCGGCTGGCACCGCAGGCCGAGGTCGGTGCCCGCATCCCCCTGCAGGAGCAGGCGGCGAAGTGGGTGCGGAGGGCACTCCCAACACTGTCGGCCGGCCGGCTGGTCGTCTTCGACTACGCCGACTCCACCCCCTCCATGGCGCGCCGTCCGTGGACGGAGTGGGTCCGGACCTATCGCGGGCACGGCCGCGGCGGGCATCCCCTTGAGCACCTGGGCGACCAGGACGTCACCTGCGAGGTGGCGGTGGACCAGCTGGCTGCCGTCCGCCCGCCCCGCGCCGATCGGAGCCAGGCCGAGTTCCTCCGGGCCCACGGCGTCGAGGAGCTGGTGGCCGATGCCCGCCAGAGGTGGCAGGAGCGTGCCGCTATCGGCGACCTGGAGTCCCTCACGGCACGGAGCCGGGTGTCAGAAGCGGCGGCCCTCACCGATCCCGCAGGCCTGGGCGCCTTTCGCGTCCTGGAATGGGAGGCTGTGTCATGACCGACGTCCCTCCGCCGCCTCCGCCCCCGCCGCCTCCTCCCGGATCCGAGCCCGGCGGCGAGCCGGAGCCCTCCGACGCCTCCTACGCCTACCCGCCTCCGCCCCCGTCGGCCGTGTTTTCCCCGTACGCGCCGTGGTGGCGGCGAGCCATCGCCGCCGTCCTCGACTGGTTCCTGGTGGCGGTTCCCGTCGGCGTGCTGGGCGCGGTCTTCGGGCTGGTCGAGGTGGTCCGCAACGTCGACGGGGACCTGGCGCGCGTCGACGTCTCGACCGGCATGTCACTCCTCGTCTTCGCCGCCGCCTGCATCTACTCGGGGGTGCTCGAAGGCGGGCCGCGCGGGGCCACAGTCGGGAAGATGGCCCTGCTCATCCAGGTCCGCGACGCCACGACCGGCGGGGCCATCGGCTTCGGCCGGGCCCTCGGGCGGCGCTTGATCTTCCTGATCCTCTTCGAGCTGCTTTTCTTTCCCGGTGCGATAAATGCCCTCTGGCCGCTGTGGGACCCGCGGCGCCAGGGCTGGCACGACAAGGCTGTCAAGAGCGTGGTCGTGAACGCTCCGCGGAGGTGAAACGTCACGGCCGCCTCGGGCGGTACTTAGGGGTACCCGACGGGATACCCGACGAGACCGGAGTTGACGAATGAGCACGACCCCTCCGTCCCCGTGGCGGCAGCAGCAGCCTGACTGGCAGGCTCTCCAGAGTCCGCCGGAGACGCAAGCCGCCTACCCGCCGCCTCCTCCGGCACCGCACGCCTACGGCTCCGGCTACAGCCAGCCCGCCTCTGCGCTGGCCGAGTACGCCGGATGGTGGAGGCGGTTCGCGGCCATCATCATCGACGGCCTCCTCCTGGGCATCCCGCTCTACATCTTCGCTGTTGCCACTGGCCTGATCGAGTTCACCACCGACGACATCACGGGCGAGTTGGCGAGTGTCGACGTCAGCCCGGTCTGGTACGCCATCTCGATCCTCGTCCCCCTCCTGTACTACGGCCTGCTCGAAGGGGGGCAGGGCGGCGCGAGCGTGGGCAAGATGGCGCTGGGCATCAAGGTCCGGGATGCCGACACGGGCGGCCCCATCGGCGTCGGCAAGGCCGCCCTCCGCCGCTTCATCTACAACATCCTCTGGTACCTCCTCGTGATCCCCGGCGTGATCAACGGCCTCTCGCCCCTCTGGGACGACCGCAAGCAGTCGTGGCACGACAAGGCCGTCAACAGCGTCGTGGTGCGCCGCCGCTGACCGGTCCCTGGCCCGTCCCATCCTCTGGGTAGGCTCCGCGACCAGCGGAGCGCTGACCCAGAGGAGGGACGCATGGCGGACCAGGGGCCGACGATCGAGGCCCTCTACCTCGAAGAACGCACCTTCCCACCTCCCGAGCACTTCAAGAAGGACGCCCTCGTCGTCGACACGTCCCCCTACGACGAGGCCGACAGGGACTACCAAGGCTTCTGGGCTCGGCAGGCGGACGCCCTCCTCGACTGGTTCGAGGACTGGCACACGATCCTGGAGTGGGACCTGCCGTTCGCCAAGTGGTTCGTGGGCGGCAAACTCAACGTGTCCCACAACTGCCTCGACCGCCACGTCGAAGCCGGACGGGGCGATCGCGTCGCCTATCACTGGGAGGGCGAGCCGGGGGACACCCGAACCATCACCTACGCCGAGCTGCGGGACGAGGTGGCCCGCTTCGCCAACGTGCTGAAGGGGCTGGGCGTGCAGAAAGGCGACCGCGTCGCCATCTACCTGCCCATGATCCCGGAGCTCCCGGTGGCCATGCTCGCCTGCGCCCGTATCGGCGCCCCCCACTCGGTTGTCTTCGGGGGCTTCTCTTCGGACTCCCTGCGAGACCGCATCAATGATGCTGAGGCCAAGGTCCTGATCACGGCGGACGGTGGCTGGCGGCGAGGCCAGGCGGTGCCGCTCAAGGCCAACGCCGACGCCGCCTTGGCCGACACCCCGTCCATCCAGTCCGTCGTCGTCGTCCGCCGTACCGAGACCGACATCATGATGACTGAGGGCCGCGACCAGTGGTACTCGGACCTGATGGAGGGCGTCTCCGCCGATTGCCCGCCCGAGCGCCTCGACTCCGAGGACCTTCTGTACCTCTTATATACGTCGGGTACCACGGCCCGGCCCAAGGGGCTCATGCACACCACAGGCGGCTACCTCACTCAGGTCGCCTTCACCCACAAGTACGTCTTCGATCTCCACCCCGAGACCGACGTCTACTGGTGCGCCGCTGACATCGGCTGGGTGACCGGGCACAGCTACATCGTGTACGGCCCACTGGCCAACGGGGCGACGTCGATCATGTACGAGGGAAGCCCCGACCACCCGGCAAAGGACCGGTGGTGGCAGATCGTGGAGAAGTACAAGGTGACCATCCTCTACACCGCCCCCACCGCCATCCGGACGTTCATGAAGTGGGGCACCGCCCTGCCCGAAGGGCGGGATCTGTCGTCCCTCCGCCTGCTCGGCTCGGTGGGGGAGCCGATCAACCCCGAGGCCTGGGTCTGGTACTGGGAGCACATCGGCGGCGGCCGGTGCCCGGTGGTGGACACGTGGTGGCAGACGGAGACGGGCGCGATCATGATCTCGCCCCTCCCGGGGGCGACCACCCTCCGTCCTGGCTCGGCCACCTTCCCCCTCCCTGGCGTCGGGGCCGAGGTCGTGGACGAGTCGGGCAACCCGGTGAAGGAGGGCGGGGGGTACCTGACCCTCACCCGGCCGTGGCCGAGCATGCTCCGGGGGATCTACGGCGACCCGGAGCGGTACCAGGCGACGTACTGGTCGCGCTTCGAGGGCCGGTACTTCGCCGGCGACGGGGCCAAGGTCGATGCCGACGGCTACTTCTGGCTCCTCGGGCGCGTGGACGACGTCATGAACGTCTCCGGTCATCGGGTCTCGACCATGGAGGTCGAGTCAGCCCTGGTCGACCACCCGTCGGTGGCGGAGGCGGCCGTCGTCGGCGCCAAGGACGAGACCACGGGCCAGGCCATCATCGCCTTCGTCACGCTCAAGGCAGGGGAGAAGCACGACGCACACCACGGCGAGGCCCTCCGCCAACACGTGGCCAAGCGAATTGGCCCGATCGCCCGCCCTCGCACGGTGATCTTCACCGACGACCTCCCCAAGACCCGCAGCGGCAAGATCATGCGACGGCTGCTCCGCGACGTCGCCGAAGGTCGCGACCTGGGAGATACGACGACACTGGCCGACGCGTCGGTGGTGGACGAGATTCGTCATCGCGCTGAGGTCCTCTCCGCCCAGGAGGAGTAGGGCTGCCACCCGAGGAGACGCCACCCCACTGGCGGTGGCGAAAGGAGCCGTGCCCCCCCGGGCCTGCCGTCGTCGTCGACATGGACGGCGTCCTCTCTGACGCCACCGAGCGCCAGCACTTCCTCGCCGGGGACGGGCGGAAGGACTGGAAGGGCTTCTTCGACGCCTGCGGGAACGACACGCTCATCGAAGAGGTGGCCCGCCTCATCGAGCTGCTCGATCGGGATCTGGTCGTCGTCCTCCTCACCGGCCGGCCCGTCCGCGTTCAGCAGCAGACGCTCGACTGGCTCGAACGGTACGAGCCCCGCTGGGATCTGCTGGTCATGCGTCCGAAGGGCAGCTACTCGGCCGCCCTGGAGTTCAAGCGGGCGACGGTCAGGCAGCTGCGCGACACCGGCTTCGACATCCGGCTCGCCTTGGAGGACGACGTCCGCAACCAGGAGATGTTCCGGTCCGAGGGCGTCCCCTGTGTCTACCTGCACTCCGGCTACTACGAGAACCCCCAATA
>JALZEC010000407.1 GCA_030862235.1 Actinomycetota bacterium
CTTCCAGCGGGGCGAGCTGATCCAGGTGACCGAGGACCACAGCCTGGTCGAGGAGCTCGTGCGGGAGGGCCAGCTCACGGCGGCGGAAGCCCAGATTCATCCGCAGCGGTCGATCATCACCCGGGCGCTGGGGATGGAGCCGGAGGTCGAGGTGGACTCCTGGACGCTCATCCCCTTCACCGGCGACCGCCTGGTCCTGTGCAGCGACGGCCTCACCAACGAGGTGACCACTGATCGGATCGCGTCGACACTGCGCCAGCTGTCCGACCCCCAAGATGTCGCCCGCGACCTGGTCCGTCAGGCCCGGGCCCACGGCGGCAACGACAACATCACGGTGGTCGTGGTCGATGTGGTGGACGACGGGGGGCGCGCGAAGCGAGCCTCGGCCGCCCTGGCGTCCAACGGCACGACGACCTCCGCCGGTCGCGGAACCGGCCCCGCGTCCTCCTCGGGGATAGGGAGCGGGGTCCCCACCGCCGAGACATCCGACCGCCCGGCGACAGTGAAGGGATCGCAGACCTCCGACGTCACCGGCTTCGTGCCCGCGCCGGGTACGTCCACCTCGACCGCCCTGGACAAGCCCTCCCCCGCCCGCTCGGGCGGGCCCCCGGTCCCCACCGGGCCGCCGGTGCCGGGCACGCAGCCGGTGGTCAAGCCGCGGAAGTTCACCTGGCGGGTCGTGCTCTTCCTGGCTGTGTTCGTGGGCGTCCTCGGCGCCGCCGCCGCCGCGGTGGCCTGGTACGCCAAGGGCACTTACTTCGTCGGCCTCGACGGCGACCAGGTGGCGGTGTTCAAGGGCCGTCCGGGCGGCTTCCTCTGGTACGAGCCCGAGCTGGTCGAGCGGAAGGCGCTGACCGTAGAGGACATCCTGCCGGCCAAGGTGGACGACCTGCGGGCCGGCAAGGAGGAACCGTCAAAGGCGGACGCCGACCGGTACGTCAACAACCTCCAGCAGGAGGCGGCCGAGCGGCGGGCGGCGCAGACCCCAGACCCGGAGCCCACAAGCGACTCCCCGTCGACCTCGACGAGCGAGCCGCGCCCCCCAACGCCGTGATGCTGCCGTCCGGAGCCGTCGCCAGCGTGATGCACCGCGTCCGCCGGAACACCGAACTGGGGCTCGTGCTCCTGGCCGGGCTCCTGACCGCGGGGGGTTACGTGCTCGCCAGCCTGGGCGAGAACGCCTCGCTCCCGGCCAACCTCGTCCCGTTCCTCCTCGTCATCCTGGGGCTGCTGGCTGCCGCCCATGTCGCCACCCGCACGCTGGCGCCCGGCGCCGACGGCATCCTGCTGCCCCTGGCCGGCCTGCTGAACGGGATCGGCTACGTCTTCATCGTCCGCCTGGACAAGGACCTGGCCGCCCTCCAGGCGGTGTGGACGGCGGTGGGCATCGGCGCCTTCGTGGTCACCTTGGCCCTGGTCCGGCGGCTGCGGGACATCGAGCGGTTCCGCTACACGTTCGCCCTGATCGGCCTGGGCCTGCTGCTCATGCCCCTCCTGCCCGTGATCGGGCAGAACATCAACGGCGCCCGGCTGTGGGTGTCGTTCGGGCCGGTCAACTTCCAGCCGGGCGAGCTGGCCAAGATCG
Source organism: Actinomycetota bacterium (assembly GCA_030862235.1). GTDB lineage: Bacteria > Actinomycetota > Acidimicrobiia > Acidimicrobiales > AC-14 > JALZEC01. The sequence continues at coordinate 1,586 of JALZEC010000407.1, forward strand.
CTCTCTGCATCTTCTTCGCCTCGTACCTCGTCGAGAAGCAGCAGCTGCTCTCCGTCGCCCGCCTGCGGATCGGTCCCATCCCCTTCCCCGACCTCAAGCACTACGGCCCCCTCGTCCTGGCCTGGGGCGCGTCCCTCGTCGTGATGATCTTCGAGCGCGACCTGGGGTCGTCACTCCTCTTCTTCGCCGTGTTCATCGTCCTGGTGTGGGTGGCCACCGGGAGGGGCGCCTACCTCCTCATCGGGGGCGGACTGTTCGCCGTCGGCGCCTGGTTCACCTGGTCGTCGTTCGCCCACGTCCGAGACCGGGTGGACATCTGGCTCAACCCGTGGCCGGTCGCCAACGACGAGGGGTTCCAGGTCGTGCAGGCCGCCTTCGCCTTCGCTGCCGGCGGTTTCGCCGGGACCAACCTGGCTCAGGGCAGCCCCGACCGGATCCCGGCCGTCGCCACCGACTTCACCTTCGCCGCCATCGGCGAGGAGCTGGGCCTGCTCGGGACGACCGCCGTCCTCATGGCCTTCATACTCATGATCGGAGCCGGTCTGCGCATCGCCCTTCGGGCGGAACCGCCGTTCGAGAAGTTGCTGGCCGCCGGGCTGACGATCATCCTCGGCCTCCAGACGTTCATCATCCTGGGCGGCGTGACCCGGCTCGTCCCCCTGACCGGGATCACCCTGCCGTTCATCTCCTACGGCGGATCGTCCCTCCTCTCCAACTACATCCTGCTCGCCCTGCTCTTGCGGATCTCCGACGATCAGCACGCCCGCGCCCAAGCCCAGGCGCAGGCCGAGATCCAGGCGATGAACCAGACCCGGGCCGGCGGATGAATCCGCTGCGGCCGATGGTGGGCGCCCCGTGAACCGCCAGATCAAGGGCGTGGGCCTGGTGATGATGGTCCTGTTCCTGGCCCTGTTCGTGCAGGTCAACTACCTGCAGATCATCAAGGCCGAGGACCTGAACAAGCACCCGGCGAACACCCGGGCCATCGTCCGGGACTTCTCCCGCCCCCGCGGCGTCATCCAGACCTCCGACGGGGTCGTGCTGGCCCAGTCCGTCCCCACCGACAACGAGTTCGAGCGGCTCCGGCAGTACCCGGAGGGCGACCTGTTCTCCCACCTCACCGGCTTCTTCTCGTTCAACTTCGGCGCCGACGGGCTCGAGCGGACGTACAACGGCGACCTCGTCGGTCGGGATCAGCAGTTCGAGCTCGAGAAGCTCTCCGACCTCCTGGTGAAGAAGGAGCGGGTCGGGGATGTGACCCTGACCGTGTCGAAGCGGGTCCAACAGATCGCCACCGAGCAGCTGGGAGACAGAAAGGGGGCGGTCGTGGCCCTGGACCCCACCAACGGGGCCATCCTGGCCATGGCCGACTACCCCCGCTTCGACCCCAACCTGCTTTCCGGCCACAACCAGGCCGAGGTCAAGCAAGCCTGGGACGCGCTCAACGCCGACCCGGACAAGCCGTTGCTGCCGCGGGCCTACCGGGAGCGGTACTTCCCCGGCTCCGCCTTCAAGGTCGTGACAACGGCGACCGCCCTCGCCACCGGCGTGGCGACCACCACCCAGCCGGTCTACCCCCAGCTGAGCTCTCTCCCCCTGCCCCAGGCATCCCAACCGCTGGGCAACTTCGGAGGCGGGACGTGTGGCGGTCCCCTGCCCATTGCCCTCGCCGTCTCCTGCAACACCGCGTTCGCCCAGCTGGGCATGGACCTCGGCCCGGAGCGGCTCGCCTCGGGGGCGGAGGGGTTCGGCTTCGGCAAGGAGCCGCCCTTGGACCTGCCCGGGCCCGCGGCCTCCAACTTCCCGTCGGCGGACGACCTGTCCGGGAACAAGCCGGTCCAGGCCAAGTCGGCCATCGGCCAGCAGGACGTGCAGACCACACCCCTCCAGATGGCGCTCATCGCCGCCGCCATCGGCAACGGCGGGGTGATCATGACGCCCCACCTCATGAGCGAGGTCCGCAACAGCGAGGGCGTGGTGATCAAGAGCTACGAGCCCCGGCCTTGGGTGGAAGCGGTGCCCGCCGACGTGGCGGCGACGACCCGTGACCTGATGGTCGGGGTTGTCCAGGCCGGCACCGGGACGCGCGCTCAGATCCCGGGGATGCTGGTGGGCGGCAAGACGGGGACGGCCCAGACGGGCCTGGACACGAACCATGTCTGGTTCGTCGGCTTCGCCCCAGCCGACGCCCCCAAGGTGGCGGTGGCGGTGATGCTCGAGGACCTGCCAGTGGCCAGTGAGGGCACTGGGGGCGCCCTGGCCGCCCCCATCGCCAAGGCCGTCATGGAGGCGGTGCTGTTCAGTGGCTAACCGGCTTGACGACGGGGAGCGCTCGGAGCACCGCGAAGCGTCCCGCGTAGGCTGAGGCGCAATGGCGCAGCGAGTCTTCACCGAGCGGTATCAGATCGTGCGCCATGTGGCACGCGGGGGCATGGCCGAGGTCTACCTGGCCCACGACCTGCTCCTCGACCGGCCGGTCGCCCTCAAGGTGCTGTTCCCCGAGTTCGCCTCCGACCGGTCCTTCGTGGAGCGGTTCCGCCGGGAGGCGCGGGCCGCTGCCAACCTCAACCACCCCAACATCGTCTCCATCTACGACTGGGGCGAGGAGGCCGGGACCTACTTCATCGTCATGGAGTACGTAGACGGGCGGACCCTGCGGGACGTGATTCGGGCCGACGGTCCACTGCACCCGGTCCGGGCGGCGGAAATCGGGGCCGACATCGCCGGCGCCTTGGGCTTCGCCCATCGGAACGGGGTCATCCACCGGGACGTCAAGCCGGGGAACGTGATGATCGCCGGACTGGTGAAGGTGACGGACTTCGGGATCGCCCGGGCCGGTGATCCAGGCGAGAGCCTGACCCAGACGGGCGCCGTCATGGGCACCGCAACCTACTTCTCGCCCGAGCAGGCCCAGGGGCAGAACATCGATCCCCGCAGCGATGTGTACTCGCTCGGTGTCGTCATCTACGAGATGGTGGCCGGACGTCCTCCCTTCACCGGTGACAACCCGGTGGCCATCGCCTACCAGCACGTCCGTGAGGAGCCGGTCCCGCCCAGCCACCACAACCCGGACGTCCCCCCGGCGTTCGAGGCAATCGTCCTCAAGGCCATGTCCAAGAACCGGGCCAACCGGTACAACTCGGCCGACGCCCTCCGGGCGGACCTGCTGCGCTTCGCTCAGGGGAAGCCCGTGTCCGCCGAAGGGGTCACGGCGACCAACGTGGCGGCGGCAGCCGTCGCCCCCACGGGGGTCATGCCCAATACCGCGGGAGCGGCGGCAGGGGCGGCGGCGGGCGGAGAGGGCACGCGGGTGATGCCGCGCCAGACCGAGATCCTGGTCGAGGAGCCCGTACCGGACAAGCCGCCGGCCCGCACCAGCACGTACATCGTCATCCTCGCCGCCCTGCTTGCGGTTCTGGGTGGACTGCTCTTCCTCCTCGCCCGCGAGGTGGGAGTGGGCGGGGCCAGGGA
>JALZEC010000414.1 GCA_030862235.1 Actinomycetota bacterium
GAGGGCAGCCTCCATGCCCACGACTACCGCCTGGAGATCGTCATCGAGCGGGCCGAGCTGGACGGCCGGGGAATGGTGTGCGACCTGGACGTGCTCGACGCCGCCTTGGCCGCCGTGGCTGACGAGGTGCGGGACACCGACTTGGACCGGATCCGGCCGGACGGAGTCGAAGCCGTGACCGTGGAGGTGTTCGCCCGCTGGCTCCATGGCCGCCTGGCCGAGCCGGTGCGGGTCGCGGGAGGCCAACTGCTGACGGTGAGGGTGTGGGAGTCGCCGTTCGCTTTCGGCGGCTACGCCGCAGCCGTCTGAGCGCCTAGCTCAGGCCATGAGCTGGTAGGCCTCCAGGCATCGCCGGGCACAGGCGTCCCAGCTGAACTGCTCAAGCGCGAGCTGGCGCCCGTTCTCGCCCAGTTGGCGGGCTCTACGGGGGTCGTCGAGCACGAGCTCGAGGTGGTGGCGGAGGCCGGCGACGTCGCCCGGCTCGACGAGGAAACCGGTCTCGCCGTGGCGGACGACCTCCCGCAGGCCACCGAGGCGACTGGCGACGACGGGAGTCCCGCACGCCATGGCCTCCAAGACGCTCAACCCCAGCAGCTCCGAGATCCGGACAGGCTTGCCGTAGCAGGTGACGGCCACAGATGGCAGGACGAGCAGGGCTGCTTCGCGGTACAGCTCGAGCAGCTGATCGTCCCTGACGGCGCCGAGGAAGCGGACGCGTCCCGGATGGGCCTCGGCCAACTCGTGCAGCATCGCCTCGTACCCGGACTCCGGCGCTGCAGGGTCGTGACCCCCCGTGCCCACCACGGAGAGCTCGGCCGCCGGGGGCAAGGCCCGGAGCAGGCGGTCAACCCCCTTGTGAGGGGTGAGGCGTCCCACGAACAGGACACCTCGCCTACGGGATGATCTCGCGCCCGGATGGTGGCGGGCCGGATCGATCCCGCCGTAGATGACGGTCGTGCGGTCGGGGGGAACGCCGAGCACCTCGGCTGAGTAGCGGGAGACGGTGAGGAAGTGGTCGACGAGGTGGTGGACGACCGGGCGAGGCCGCTGGCCGAGAAGACCGTGATCGGTTACCGCCAGCCCCGCCCCCGTCAGGCGGGCGGCGACCGCCGCGGTACGGGTCGGTGTCGCCCAGAGCTGGTGGGCATGGACGACGTCGAAGCGGGCGATGGCCCGGGGAAGGGCGAGCGAAACGGGATGAGCGGGGTGGCCGTGGAGATGGGTCAACGTCGCCAGCACCTCTGTCGTGAGGCCGTCTTCGCCCCGCTGGGGGCGCCGGCCGTGACGGGCGAAGGTGAGGAGGGTGCAGTCGACGTGGCGCGCGACCGCCCTCGCCAGCTCCAGGGGGTAGCGTTCCCCGCCCCCGTAGATGCCGCCGTCGCCGAAGGCGGTGGGCGCCACCTGGACCACCCGCATGCTGGCAGTCTCTCTCGTGACGCTGGGCTCGCCGTCGCAGCTGACCGGCGGGTATCTGTACCACCAGCGGATGGCGGACGCCGCGCCCGCCCACGGCGCCGATGTGCGGTTCCTGTCGTTCCCCGCCCTGCCCTTCCCTGTGCCGGCCGTGTCGGGGCCGGCCGTGCTCCGGCGGGCGGCGGCGCGTGACGTCGTCGTGATTGACAGCATCGCCGCCGCCTTCTTGGCCCCTGCCCTGCGACTGGCGCCCTTCTCCTGTCCGCTCGTCGCCGTCGTCCACCAAGCCATGGGCGGCATCGATCACGGTCCCTTCCGCACCCGACTCCAGGCTCCGCTCGACCGGAGCGTGTACCGGCGCGCTGACTGCGTGATCGCGGCCAGTGAAGCCCTGGCTGCCGACCTCGTGGCCGGTGGCCTCCCGCCGGCGAGGATCGAGGTCATCCCCCCCGGCTGCGACGTCGGGACCCCGGCCGCACCGCTTCCCGACCTCCGACAAGGTCGAGCGGCGGCCTTCGTGAGCGTGGGCAACTGGGTGGCGCGCAAGGGGCTCGTGGAGCTCCTCGAGGCGTTCCGCCGCCTCCCGCCGGAGGTGGCAACCCTCCATCTCGTCGGGCGGGATGACGTCGACCCGGCCTATGCGGGCCGCGTCCGGCGTGAGCTGGACCGGCCCGAGCTCGCCGGGCGCGTGGTCGTGCACGGCGCCGTCTCCCGTGACGACGTCGCCACTCTCCTGACCGCCGCCGACGCCTTCGTCCTCGCCAGCGTCGAGGAGCCGTACGGCACGGTGTACGGGGAGGCGCTGGCCATGGGGCTTCCCCTCGCCGGATGGCGGGCGGGGAACCTTCCCCACCTGGCCGAGGACGGGCGGGAGGCGGTCCTGGCCCCGCCGGCTGACATCG
>JALZEC010000019.1 GCA_030862235.1 Actinomycetota bacterium
GCGTAGCCCAGGCCGGCGAGCAGAGCCGCTCGGGTGCGCCGGTCGTCCGGCGGGACGAGGGCGAGAGCCCGGCGGAAGCGGTCGGCGGCGTCCTCGTACGCCGCCGAGTCGAGCGATCGCCGGGCGGCAAGGTCGAGGAACCCCAGCAGGACGCTGCGGTCGGCGGCGCTTCCGGCCTGTTCGAGGTGATCGGCGACCTCGGCCGCGTGCTGGGGGTCCTCGCCGTACCGCCGGCGCAATGCCTCTGCGACCTGGAGGTGCAGCCGCCTTCGCCGCATGGCCGACAGCTCGGCGAGTGCGGCCTGACGCAGGAGGGCATGGCTGAACCCCACCGCCTCCTCGTCGCCGGCCGCTCGGGCCGCGAGCACACCGCTCGCCATAGCTTCCTCCACCGCTTCCATCAGGCTGTCCTCAGCACTGCCGCCGGCGGCTGCCAGGAGCTCGACGTCCACGTCCCGGCCCGCCACCGCGGCGAGCTTGACCACGTCGCGACAGGGGCTCGAGAGCTGGTGCAGGCGATGACCGAGGATCAGGCGGAGGCTGGCGGGAACGGGAAGAGGACGCCCGCCGAGATCGGCTCGGAACCTCCCGTCTTCGGCGTACAGGTGCTCCTCGGCGTCCAGGTGCTTGACGAGCTCTTGGACGAAGAACGGGTTGCCGTCGGCCTCCTCCTGGAGATGGCTGGAGAAGGCGTCGGGCGGGACGTGCCCGGTGATGCTGCGGATCAGGTCGGAGACCTCGGAGACGCCCAGCGGTCCGAGGGTGAGCGTGGTACCGGCGGGATGACGGGCCAGCCGTTCCAGCGTCCGGGCGAGGGGCGATCCGAGGGGAGCTTCGTCGCCCCGGTAGGTGGCGATCACCAGCACCCGGGCGTCCTCCAGCCCGTCCACGAGGTGCTGGAGCATGTGGAGGGTGGCGGGGTCGGCCCAGTGGATGTCCTCCACCACCAGCACCGCCGGGCGAAGCGAGCCGAGGCGAAGAACGACGTCTCGAATGGTGGCGAAGAGAAACTGCCGCGCTTGCTCAGCCGGCAGAGCCGCCGGCGCGGCCAGGTTTGGAAAGCGACGCCGGAGCGCGGGCAGGATCCTGGCCACGTCGGGACCGCCCCCGCCGAGGAGGTTGAGGAGCTCCGCGTCGCCCAACTCGTTCGCCACCTGTTCCAAGACCTCGACCAACGGCAGCCAGGGCAGCGACGTCTCGCCTTCGACACAACGCCCCACGAACCCGCCGATCCCGCGTCGCTCGGCCTCACTCAGGGCCTCTTCGGCCAGGCGCGTCTTGCCGATACCTGCCTCGCCGCTGATGAGCACCAGACCCCCACGACCGGCGGCCGCCGCCGCCACCAGCTCGGTCATGAGTCCCCGCTCGAGGGGGCGGCCGACGAACGGGGTCGCGGCCGAACGGCGCCTCGCCGGCTGTACCCGGGCGTGGGGGGTGGGTGGGGGGAAGCTCGGGCCAGGAACGTCCTCCTCCCCTTCGCCCACCTCCTCGCGCCAGACGATCGAGAGGGCAGGGTCAGGCGCGTACGTGCAGAACGTTCCCGTGCGCACGCTGTGCTCGAGGTGCCTCCCCAGTGCTGGGTCCGCCTGCTCCAGCCGGCGGATGGCGGACCGGATGGCTTTGGTCACTGCCAGCCTGGCCCGTTCCGCCGCTGAGCCGGCCCGGCGATGGCGGCCGCCGAGGCCGAGGCCGCTGGCGAGCTGTTCGGTCAACGCGTCCAGTTCGTCCTGGGCGCGCTGCATCCTCACGGGGTCGGAGGATTGCTCGGCGTCGGCCAGCTCCTCCTGGAGGTCGCGAAACCGCTGCCGGTACGCTCCGACGGCTTTGGCGTCGAGCACCGGCCCGGCGTCGCCGAGCCTCGCTGCGGTCAGGCCCTCCGAAGAAGGGCTCGACGGTGTGGCTGGGGCGGCCGGCGGCTCGACGGCGGCAACCAGGCTCAGGGCGTGAAACTCCTCCTCCGGATGGCGGAGCAGGTGGTCCAGGTACTGGAGCCCCTTGGCGTGCCGGACCCGGGAGACCCGGCCGTCGAAGACGACGGTCCAGTACTCGCCCTCCCGGGCGAGCACGTTCACGACCTGCTTCGCGGACACGTTCACGACGCCGACCGGAAGGAAGTCTACGTCCGTGCCCTTTTCCGGCACTCCGGTTCCCTCCTCCCGCACGCCTTCAGGCCGGGAGGCATGATGAAGGAGGCAGCATGGAGCGCAAGGGCAGAGCCAGCCGTCACGTCAACTCGCCGGCCGACGTGGTCTTCGGCGTGGTGATCGACCTCAACCGGCTCCCGGCTTGGAACCGGCGGATGACGGGCGTCGTCGAGGTGCCACCGAACCTCACGACTGGAGCTGAGTGGGTGGTGGCCTTCCGCCTGCTCGGGAAGCGGTTCAACAGCCGTTCGGTCCTCCTCGAGCTGGACGAGGGGCGACGCCGCTTCTCGCATCGATCCAAGCCGGAGGACGACGATCCGAGCTCGACCGTCTGGACGTGGGAGGTCGAGCCCGAGGGGACCGGTTCGAGGGTGACGCTGAGCTGGGACCTGCAGCCCGTGACCCGGTTCCGGCGGCTTGTCGCCGCTCCGGTCCGGGCCTGGCAGATCCCGCGCACTGACGCCCCACAGTCCCTGGCCGCGCTCGCTCGCGAGTGCGAGGCGAGGGTGGGCCCGCTCGACGCCTGAATGAACCCCCGGGCGCCTCCGCCGTGCGCCAGGCTGGTGGCCTATGGACATCCTCTACATCGGGAGCTCGGGGCGCGACGACCCCGTGAAAGCGGCACTGCCCTTCCACATCGCGGTGAACGGTTCGCTGGAACGGGGTGATTCAGCTCGCATCGTGCTCGCCGGCGATGCCACCGACCTCTTGTTGAACGGCGCTGTCGAATCACTCGAACCGGTCGGCCTTCCCGCCCTCCGGGAGCTGGTGGCCAAGGCACGACACCACCAAGTCCCCGTCTACGTCTGAAAAGCGTGCGCCGTCGCCCGTGGGGCGACCGACGAGAACCTCCAAGCGCTCGGTGCCGAATGGATCAGCGCTCCCGGGCTGGCCGAGCAGATCGCACGGGCCGAGCGGGTCGTTACCTTCTAAACCGGTGACACCCTGGCTCGCCGGCGCGCTCGTCTTCTATACGTCGGGCGCGGTTCTGGTGGTCGAGATCCTCGCCGGCCGGTTGCTGGCGCCGTACGTGGGTGTCTCGCTCGAGACGTACACCGGAGTCATCGGAACCGTGCTGGCCGGCATCGCCGCGGGAACGTGGGCCGGCGGCACCCTGGCTGACCGTCTGAGCCCGCGCCGCAGCCTGGGGCCCCTGCTCGTCGCCGGGGGAGGGCTGTGCCTGGCCAGTGTGCCCCTCGTCCGGCTGATGGGACCGTCGAGCGTCGGCGGTGGGTCGGTCGACGTGGTGTGGTTGAGCGCCGTGGCCTTCTTCGGTCCGGCGGCGGTGCTGAGCGCGGTCACACCCACGGTGGTGAAGCTCCAGCTGCACGACCTGAACGTCACCGGACGCGTCGTCGGCCGTCTGTCCGCCCTGGCCACCGCCGGTGCCATCGTTGGCACCTTCCTCGCTGGGTTCGTGCTCGTGGAAGCCGTGCCCACCACCACCGCCGTCCTTGTCATCGGCGTGTCCGTCATGGTCGTCGGGGTCGGCTTGTGGCTCTGGTTGGCCAAGGCGACGAGGAGCGTCGTCACCAGCGTCGGCATGGTGGCCCTGCTAGGGACTGGACTGGTGGCGGCGGCGGGCGACCCGTGTGACGTGGAGACCGTCTATCACTGTGCCCTGGTGGTGCGCGACGAGGGGCGACCCGCCGGCCGGCTCCTCATCCTCGATGACCTGCAGCACAGCTATGTCGACCTCGCCGACCCCACCCACCTGGAGTTCCGTTACGCCAAGGTCTTCGCCGACGTGATCGAGGCCAGCGCACCTTCCGGTCCGCTCAACGCCCTCCACGTCGGTGGCGGCGGGTTCACCATGCCTCGTTACCTCCGTAGTGTCCGCCCCGGCTCGACCTCGGTGGTGCTCGAGATCGACCCCGGCGTCGTCGAGGTGGCCCGGGAGCGGCTCGGGCTCCGCACGGCACCGGACCTGCGCGTCGAGGTCGGTGACGCGCGCCTGCTCCTCGGTGATGCTCCGGGGGGACACGACGTGGCCCTGGGTGACGCCTTCGGGGGTCGGGCCGTCCCCTGGCACCTCACGACCGTCGAGTTCGTACGGGCGCTCCACCAGAAGCTCCGCCCGGGAGGCCTGTACGTGCTCAACGTGATCGACCACCCGCCGTTTCGGTTCGCCCGGGCGGAGGTGGCGACGTTGGCCCGGACGTTCGGGCACGTAGCTGTCATCGTCCCGCAAGCACTGGCAGACGGAGTCGAGGGCGGCAACGTGGTCATCGCCGCCAGCGACCAGCCGATCGATCACGCCGCCGTGCGCGCTCGCGTCGCCGCTCGCGCCGGAGTGGAAGTCGTCGTGGCCGGGACGCAGTTCGCCGGTGACGCCCCCGTGCTTCGCGACGACCATGCCCCGGTCGACCAGTGGCTTGCCCAGGACCGGCGGTCGGCCGCCCGGAGGTGAGAGAGATCTCCCGTGGCCGATCCCGGCAGAACGGCCGGCACCCGCGGATGCCGGCCGTTCACCGGTCGTGCATCACGCCACGGCCCCGGCGGGTACGGCGCTGCCGAAGGCGTCGCGCGCCATGCGGTTGTAGCGACGGCGCGTCGCGTACCAGAGGAGCTTGAAGGCGAACGGCGCCCCGGCGAACAGCTTGTCCCTCTCGTCCGAGTTGGCCGCCTCCATGACCCAGGGAATGGCGAACTTCAGCTGGTCGAGCTTGGCCGACTTGAGGGCCCGTTCGTCCAGATCCTCGTACTCTTCGCGGCCGAAGTGGCGGACGAAGAGGGGCAGGACGTCGGCGTCCTCGAACCCGAGGTGGAGGTCGAGCAGCATCCGGAGCTCGCTCGTGGTCTCGACGGCCTCAGCCGACGCCACCGGCCAATCGACGTTGGGGTCGGAGATTGCCTTGAGCATGCGCCCGGTCCGCTCGAGCAGCTCCTCGAGCCGGTTGTGCTCGGCCTCGATGCGGTCGATCTGGCTGTCGAAGAGCGGGACCCGCTCGAGGATGGCCGGAAAGAAGATCTCGTCCTCGACGGTGTGGTGCTCGTGCAGCTGCCTGTGGTATCCGGCGTACCAACGGGCGAGGGCGTTTCCACGCCGGATGCGGTCCTGCTCGGACACCCCCTGGACGGCGGCCGCCAGCCGAGCGCCGTCGAAGCGCATCCCGCGGTGCAGGATCAGATAGGTGGTGAGGTCGGGAATCTCCATGACGGTCCTCCAGTCGGCTCGTAGGTTCGACAGGAGCACCGTCGCGTTCGCCGCTTGCAGGCCTCTTGGCTCGGCGACCCCTTCGCTTGGAAACGACTTGGAAGCGTCTCGTCTCAGCCGGTGTGCTCGAGCCGCTGGAGGACGGGGACGAGCCCGAGATCGGAGGCGATACCGGCGGCGCGGGCCCGGAGCGCGGAGGCTTCCTGCCGGTCGGTGGCCACGTCGGCGGCGGTGACGAGGGCGCGGGCAAGCCACGCCAAAGCGCCGAGACGCTCCTCGATCCTCACTGCCGCGGCAGCGTGGTTCCGAGCGGCGGTGCGATCGCCGAGCAGCACCGCCAGGCGGGCGAGCGCAAGGTCGACGCTCCCCAACAGCGGGAGGGATCCGGCGATGCCGACGCAGCCGGCGTGGGGGAGCAGCCGCCGGTAGAGGACACGGGCCGCCACCTCATCGGCCAGGTCGGCGCGGACCAGAGCTGCAGCCACCATGGTCGAGAGCCACAGCCAGTCGTCGGGAACGTTCGGAACGCTTCCCATCGGGCCCGCGAACGCCCGCGCCTCGGCTTTGCGTCCGAACTCCGTCAGCGCCCACGCCGAGGCCTCGGCCACGGACACGGAGTACGTGGAGTGAGCCACGGCATCAGCGGCATCGGTCAGGTCGCCCAGCTGGCCCGTGTCCACGCGCACCAAGGCGAGGCTTCCGAGGTAGATGACGTCGGCGCTCCACCGGCGAGTACGCCGATAGAGCTCGTACGTCTCGGCCGCCTTGACCTGGGCTTCGGCGTGCCGGCCCTGGGCGCCGTACCACGCCGCTTCGAACCACCCCAGCTGGGTCCGGACCGCCGGTGATGGACTCGCTTCAGCGAGATCTCGTACGGTCGCAAGCGCCCGCTCAGGAGACTGTCCGAGCTCGTACCCGGTGACCATCCGTCCGAAGTGGCCGAGGAAGGCGATCTCAGGTCCGAGGTCGTGCGTCTCGGCAACCTCGATCAGGGCGTCGGTCGTGGCCGTGCGCTCAGCCGTAGTGCCCGGGCGCCAGATCGCCCCGAAACGGTTGATGAGGGCACGAGCCAGCGCGTCGGGGTCTCCGACACGCCGGGCGATGGCGACCGCTTCGGCGCTCAGCTCATCGAGCCGCGTCGGCTCGGCCGAGAAGTACTCGGCGTTGGCCAGAATGCCAAGCAGATCGGCGCGGGTGGCCGTGTCCGCTGGCCCGATGCGCTCAAGGACGCGGCGGACCGTAGCGATGAGCGGGGGTTGGGCGTGGCGTAGTCACCCACCTGCCACAAACCGTGCTGCGTGAGGCCGCACGCGGCGCGGCTCATGGCCTCGACGTCTCCGAGCTCCTCCCCCAGCCGCACGGCCTCCACCAGGGCCTCGTGGGACGCGGCCACGTCGTCTGCCCGTTGGTGGGCCCGTCCGAGCTCGGTGAGCAGCTCGTAGCGCGCCCGGCGGTCAGCGGGACGAGCCACGGCCAATGCTCTGAGGGCCGTCGCCCAGTGGCGCGCCGCGTCCTCGTAGGCAATGCGGGCGGCGGCGTGGCCAGCAGCTTGGCGCGACGCCTCCACCGCCAGCTCGGCGGTGCCCGCCAGCGCACCGGCCGCGGCGTGGTGCGCGATCGCGACCACGTGCTCGTCCACGTCCATCGACCGCAGGTCTCGGAGCGCCAGCGCGGTCGCGGCGTGGATGCGCGCCCGCCGCGAGGGCCCGACCTCAACGGAAAGCGCCTCGGCGACAAGGGCGTGCGAGAAGCGGAACCGTCCCACTACGTCCTCGTCCTCGACGACCAACCCGGCGAGGACGGCTGCGTCCAGCGCCTCGAGCGCTTCGTCGAGCCGACGCTCCAAGACCCGAGCCAGGACGTCGAGATCGAACGTACGCCCGACGACCGACGCCACGGTGAGCAGCTGCTGGGTGGTCGCGGGAAGCCGGCCCACCCGTCGGCGCACCACGTCCTGGACGGCGGCAGGAACGGTGGCCCTGACCGGCGCGGTCGCCACCTCTGCGAGCCGTCCCTCGCTGACCAGCAGCTCGACGAGCTCCTTGACGAAGAACGGGTTTCCGCCGCTGCGGTCGTGCACGAAGGCCTCGACGGAGCTGTCCAAGGACGCGCTCGTTCTCTCGTCCAGCCACTCGCGCACGGCCGCCACGGATAGCCCGGTAAGGGCGATGCGCACCGCTCCCGGCTGGCGCGCCAGCTCCGCCAGGCAGTCGACCAGCGGCGGCGGCGCCTCCTGCCCGTCGACCGGTCGAGTCGTGACGGCGAGGAGCACCGGCAGCGATCGGAGCTCCCCGGCGATGAACTCGAGCAGGCGCAGTGAGGCGGGATCCGCCCACTGGAGATCGTCGATGACGAGGAGGAGGGACTGGCGCGTCGAACGGAGAGCGGCGGCGACGGTCGCGTGCAGGGCCAGCCGCTCAGCAGCCGGATCGGCCGCGTCGGGCCGTTCCGCCGCCGCTAGCACTGCGGCTCTGGTCTCCCGAGCCAGCGCGCCCTCCTCGACCAGCTGGTCGGCGATCTGGGTCAGCGGCCAGTAGGCGGTCGAGGCCGCGCTCTCCGGGCACCGCCCCCAGGCCACCGCCATCCCTTGGGAGCGGCAATGTTCCGCGACCTCCTCGATCAGGCGGGTCTTGCCGATGCCGGGCTCCCCGCTGACGATCACCGGGCGGCCCCGTCCCTCAGCCACCT
>JALZEC010000033.1 GCA_030862235.1 Actinomycetota bacterium
AGGTTCTCGTAGCCGAACTCGCCGCCGGTGATGATGGGATGACAGAGGCGATCGGCGGGTGCCGAGGAGAAGCCGGCGTTGGCGTGGTCGGACCACTGCATCGGGGTGCGGATGGCGTTGCGCTCCTCGAGGGACAGGTCGTCGCCCATGCCGATCTCCTCGCCGTAGCGCTGGACCGGCGTGCCCGGCAGCGTGCGCTGGACGGCGTAGGCCATCTCGATCCGACGCCGGTCGTTGCCCAACATCGGCGCCAGCCGCCGCCGGATGCCTCGGCCGTACAGCTGCATCTCCGGCTCGGGCCCGAACGCCTCGAACGTCTCCTGCCGCTCCCGATCGCTCAGGCGGCCGAGGTCGATCTCGTCGTGGTTGCGCAGGAACGTCGCCCACTGGCACGACTCGGGGATGGTCGGCGTGGCCTCCAGGGCGACGAGGATGGGTGCCGCCTCGCCTCGGGCCAGGGCGAGGAACAGGCGCTGGTTGAGCAGGAAGTTGAACAGCATGGGGAGGCGGTCGCCGTCGCCGAAGTACTGCACCAGCTCGTCCTTCTCGGCGTTCGCCTCGGCCAGGATCAGGGCGTCGCCGCACCGCCAGGAGGCCAGGTCCCGCAGCTCCTTCAGGATCTCGAACGCCTTGGCCGGGTTGGGCTCGTCGGGCCGCGTCTGCTCGATGATGAAGGGGGCGGCGTCCATACGGAAGCCGGCGACGCCCAACCGCAGCCAGAAGCCCATGATCCTGTGGACCTCGGCCCGCACCTCGGGGTTGGACATGTTGAGGTCGGGCTGGAACTCGTAGAAGCGGTGGTAGTACCAGGCTTGGGCCTGCTTGTCGTAGGTCCAGGTGGTCTCCTGGACACCGGGGAAGACGATCCCCTGCCTCAGGTCCTTGGGCTCCTCCTTGGACCACACGTAGAAGTCCCGGTACTTGGACTCGGGGTCGGACCGCGCCGCCTGGAACCACGGGTGCTGGTCGGAGGTGTGGTTCACGACCAGGTCGATGATCACCCGCAGCCCGCGGTTGGAGGCCTGGTGGAGGAACTCGGCGAAGTCCCCGAGCGTGCCCAGGCGGGAGTCGATCCCGTAGAAGTCGGCGACGTCGTAGCCATCGTCCCGGTTGGGCGTCGGGTGGACCGGGTTCAGCCACAGGCAGGTGACACCCAAGCGGTCCAGGTAGTCCAGGCGGCTGGTGAGACCGGCGAAGTCGCCCACGCCGTCGCCGTCGGAGTCCTGAAACGTCTCAACGTCCAGGCAGTAGATGACTGCTTGCTTGTACCAGCGCTCGTGCATGAAACCTCCCTACCCCGCCGGCAGCGCGTTCGTGACAGAGTGGCAGCGATGGCCGAGGAGCTGCTGGTGAAGTGCAAAGGGTGCTACCGGCCCTTCTCGGTGTCGGACGAGATCGACCGGGCGACGTTCGAGACCGCCGACATCCCCACGACGTCTCACCGGTGCCCACACTGCCGGATCCGCCGTCCGTACGACAAGGGGGACTACTTCTTCGGGTCACCGGGGGACGACCCGTCCCCGTTGGACGACTTGCTCGGTCCCGGCTGACCCTGTTCCTTCCACCACTCGTCGAGGCGGCGGTAGGCCTCCTCCTCGCCCAGCGGCCCCTCCTCCAGGCGCAGCTCCAGCAGGTAGGCGAGGGCCCGACCGACCTGAGGCCCGGGCGTGAGGCCGAGGTGCTCCATGACCTGGTGACCGTCGAGGTCAGGCCGGATGGCATCCAGCTCCTCCTGCTTCCGTAGCTCCTGGATGCGGGCCTCGAGGTGGTCCATGCGCCGTTCGAGGGCGCGCGCCTTCGCCTTGTTCCTCGTCGTGCAGTCGCAGCGGGTCAGCTCGTTGAGCTTGTCGAGGAGGGGTCCCGCATCACGGACGTAGCGGCGGACGGCGCTGTCGGTCCACCCTTTGTCGTCGTATCCGTGGAAGCGCAGGTGGAGCTCGACCAGCCGCCGCACGGCCTCGATCTCCTCGGCCGGGTAGCGCAGGGCCTGGAGGCGCGCCTCAGCCATCCGGGCGCCGACCACCTCGTGATGGTGGAACGTCACCCCCTCAGGACCGAAGTTGCGGGTGCGGGGCTTGCCGATGTCGTGGAGCAACGCAGCCAAGCGGACGACCTTGTCCGGCGGGGCCTTGTCGACGACGGCGATGGTGTGCGCCAGGACGTCTTTGTGTCGGTGGATCGGGTCCTGCTCCAGAGCCAGGGCGGGCAGCTCGGGCAGGAACTCGTTGGCCAGCCCGGTCCTGACCAGGAACCACAACCCCTTTCCCGGCTTCTCCACGACCAGCAGCTTGTCCAGCTCGTCCCGGATTCGCTCGGCGGAGACGATCCTCAGCCGCCCCCGCAACTTGACGACGGCATCCGTCAGCTCCGGGTCGGGCTCGAGACCGTAGCCGGCGATGAAGCGGGCGGCCCGCAGCATCCGGAGGGGATCGTCGTTGAACGACTCCTCCGGGCTCAGCGGCGTGCGCAGGCGCCGAGCGGCCAGGTCGGCCGTCCCCCCATGGGGATCGACGAGGCGCAGGTCGGGCAGGGCGAGGGCCATTGCGTTGACGGTGAAGTCGCGCCGGGCGAGGTCGGCCTCGACTGAGTCGGAGAAGGCCACCTCGGGCTTGCGCGAGTCGGGCGGGTAGGCCTCGGCCCGATGGGTGGTGATCTCGTAGCGGCGGTCGCCCTTGGCCGCTCCGATCGTGCCGAAGCGCTTCCCCTGCGTCCACACCGCATCGGCCCAACCCGACAAGAGGCGCTCGATGTCGTCGGGGCGGGCGTCGGTGGTGAAGTCGAGGTCGAGCAGGTGCAGAGGCCGCCCGAGGATGGCGTCTCGCACGCTCCCGCCGACGAGGTAGATCTTGTATCCGGCAGCGGTGAAGCGGCCGGCGAGCGGGGAGACCTCGTCGAGAAGGGGCTGGAAGCGTTCGGGAACGGCCATCCGGCGGTCGAGAGTACTGGCGGGTCCAGAGGCCCCAGCCCGTTTATCCTTGCCGCGGAGTGACGCTGCGGTCCGATCTGCTGGAGTGGGGCCGGGAGCGCGTGAGGGTCGGGCCGTGGCGGAGCGATGGCCACCTGGCCATCCTCTCCCCTGCGGCCGACGGTCCCCCGCCCTCCCCCGATTTCCTCCGCCGCTGCCTGGACGAACTGGCCGCGGCCGGATACCAGGGCGTGGTCACCGCCGCCCTGACTCCACCCGAGCAGGCCGCGTTCAAGGCGGCCGGGTTCTGGGAGCAGGAGCAGCTGCGGCTGCTCAGCCACGACCTCCGCCACCTCCCGCCCGTCCCCGAGGCCCCCCTGCGGCGCGCCCACGACAGTGACCGGCCGGCCGTGCTGGCGGTGGATGCATCCGCCTTCCGCCCCTTTTGGCAGCTCGACGAATGGGGGCTGCACGATGCCTTGACGGCGACGCCCGTGTCCCGCTTCCGGGTTGCGGTGGGCCCCGAGGGGATGGGCCCCGAGGGGGTGGCCGGGTACGCCATCTGTGGGCGCACAAACCGCCGGGGTTACGTCCAGCGGCTGGCGGTGCACCCAGCCTCCCGGGGCCGGGGATGGGGCAAGGCCCTCCTGCTCGACGGGCTGCGCTGGATGCGCCGCCGCGGCGTGGAACGGGCGGTGGTCAACACCCAGCTCGACAACGACGCCGCCTACGCCCTCTACCTGCGCGTCGGCTTCCGCGAGGAGCCCTGGAGACTGGCCGTGCTCCGGCAGGACTTCGTGTGAGCCGGCGATGGGCGGCGGCGCTGGCCGTCGTCGCGGCGTTGGTCGCCCTTTTGGCACCGGTACGTCCCGCGGCCGGGCAACCGGCCCCGCGGCCTCGCCTGCTCCTGACCGCCCAGACGGCAGTGGTGGTCGGGGGAGGGACGTTCACGCTCAAGCTCCGCGTGGACCGCACCGGGGTTCCGGCATCGGCCGAGCTGGCGGTGACGGTCTTCCGGGCGATCCAGACGCGTTCGGAGTTCGAGCAGACGGTGCAGGACCGCATCGCCCGGGCACCGCTGTATCAGCTGCCCGCCTCTCCGTTGAGCAGCCTGCCCGTTGACGGCGGCGGCGACGTCACCCTCTCACTGCCCCTGCTCAATCCCAATGCCGAAGCCACCCAGCCAGGCGACCCAGGGCGGCTCGACCTCGGACCGGACAACAACGTCTTCCCTGTACGCGTCGAGCTCCGGGAACGCAACGGTCCGTCGCTCGACCGGTTCACCACCCACCTCGTTCATCTGCCCCAGTTGCCAACCGCGCCGAAGCTGGGGCTTGCCCTCATCCTCCCGTTCGCGGCCGAGTTTGGGCTGCCTGCGGACGGTCCCCGCCACCTCGACAACGTGGACGATCTGGCCACCACCTCCCAGGCCCTCGAGGCCGCCCGCTCACTGCCGTTCAGCCTCGCCCCGGCGCCCGAAACGATCGCCACCCTCGCCTCTTTGAACGAGGATGAGGCGGCGCGGGCGCTGGACACGCTGCGGCGGGTGACGGCCGAACATCCGGTGATCGCCCTCCCGTACGTCCCGGTGAGCGTGCCCGCCTTCGTGACCGCCGACCTGGAGGACGAGCTGGCGCTCCAGCTGCGCCGAGGCGCGGACACCATAGGCGAGATCCTGCGGGCCCAGCCGGACGCGCGGACGTGGCTCGCGACGGAGCCCGTCGACTTGGATTCGGTCGACCAGCTGGTGGAGCGCGGCCTTCGCCGGATGGTGGCGGTCGACAACCTGCTGGAGCCCATCCCCGACCAGAGCGTGACCCTCACCCGGCCCTTCCTCCTGGGCGGCTCCCATCACGTGGTCCCGGGCGCCGTGGCCGATTCGGGGTTGAGCGGCTACTTCAACAACTCTCCCCAGCAGGCGCTCCAGGCCCACCACCTCCTCGCCGACCTGGCCGTACTGTGGCTCGACGCTCCAGGAGACGACCGGCGGGCGGTCGTCGCCGTCCCCCAGCGGGAGTGGAAGCCGAACCGAGCCTTTCTCGATGCTCTCGTCGCAGGATTGAGCCAGAACCCGGTGGCGGAAGCGGTCCCTCTGGACACGGTGTTCTCTGCCGTCGACCCTGCCCTCACCGCTCGCGGCGTTCCCCTCGTGCGGAACCCGGTCGAGCCGCCCCCCGGTCCGGGGCTGGGCGAGGTGGCGAGCGAGATCCGCGAGCGCCGCCGCCAGCTCGCTTCGCTGGCCACCGTGACCGGCGATTCGACCTCGGCCCTTGGCGTCCTCGAGCAGCGCCTTCTCATCGCCCAGTCGAGCGCCCTGCGCAGCACCCGCCAGCGGGACGCCTACCTGGACGCAGTGGAGGCCGGCGTCACCGACGAGCTGGACGCCATCGACATGCCCGAGGTGAGGTCGATCACGCTGACCGCCCGGCGCGGCCAGATCCCGGTCACGTTCCAGAACCGCACCGGCTCGCCGGTGAAGGTCGTGGTGTCGGTGCAGAGCGACAAGCTCGAGTTCCCCGACGGCGACTCTCGGCCGCTCGAGCTCGCCCGGAGGAACACCACCGAACGGTTTTCCGTCGTGGCCCGGACATCGGGTGCCTTTCCGCTGCGCATCACCCTCGTCTCACCCGACGGAAACCTGGTCATCGGCCGGGCCCGCGTGACGGTGCGGTCGACGGCGGCGTCTGGGGTCAGCCTGCTCGTGTCGGTCGGCGCCGCTCTGTTCCTCGCCGTCTGGTGGGGCCGCCATGTCATTCGAGGGCGTCGAGCGGGACGTCTCGTGCCCTCGTAGGACTTCTCTCTAGACTCCCGCCGTGACCGTCAAAGTCGTCACCGACAGCAGTTGCGACCTCCCGGCCGACCTCGTCGAGCGCCACGAGATCGCCGTTGTCCCGCTCTCCATCCGCTTCGGCGACGAGGAGTTCGTCGACCGGCGCGACCTCACACCGGCCCAGTTCTGGGACCGCTGCGCCCGCTCCCCCGTACTCCCGGAGACGGCGGCTCCGGCGCCCGGCGCGTTCGAGCAGGTCTTCCGGAGCGCAGCCGAGGCGGGGGCGGAAGGCGTGGTATGCATCACGATCTCCACCAAGCTCTCGGCGACCGGCCAGTCAGCTCAGGCGGCGGCCAGAGCAGTCGCCGACACCATTCCCGTTCGCATCGTCGACTCCCGGTCGGCCACGCTCGGTCTGGGGATGATCGTGCTCCACGCCGCCCGCGTCGCCGCTCAGGGGGGCGGGGCGGACCAGGTGGCGGCCGCGGCCGAGGACGCCGCCAATCGCACCCAGGTCTTCGGCACTCTGGACACGCTCGAGAACCTCAAGAAGGGTGGGCGGATCGGAGGAGCCCAGGCCCTGCTCGGCTCGCTGCTCTCGATCAAGCCGGTGATCGAGGTCCGGGACGGGGCGGTGGAGCCAGGACCGAAGCAGCGCACCCGCTCGCGCGCCCTTCGTTACCTGGCCGAGAAGGTGGCGGCGGAAGCCAATGTCGAGCAGCTAGGGATCGTCCACGGTGCCGCACCCGACATCAACGACCTCCTCGACCTCCTCGCCCCCCACTTCCCGAGGGACCAGATCGTGGTCGGCGACATCGGGCCCGTCATCGGCACCCACACCGGACCGCGGACGATCGGAGTGGCCTACCAGGTTCGCTGAACCCGACCGGCGCTTCACGCCCAGAGCTCGGCCAGCATCCGGTCGACCGCCTCGACTCCGGAAGGCGGTCCGGAAACCAGGGCTGGACCGCCGACATCGGCCGAGGACGCGGCGGCGTGCTCGATCTCCATCAGGGCCTGGACAGCGGGGCTCAGAAAGCGGCTCAGCTGACCGAAGCTGTGCCGATCGTCCAGGCGGTCGCGGTGGTGGTGGAAGCGCAGGGGGACGCTGACCTCCAAGACGTCACGAGCGCGGGTGACGGCCACGTAGAAGAGCCGGCGTTCCTCGGCCAGGCTCTCGGCGTCGCCAGTGGCCAGGTCGGAAGGGAACATCCCGTCGGCGGCGGAGATGAGGTGCACCACGTCCCACTCCCCGCCCTTGGCTGAGTGGACAGTGGACAGGACCAGCCAGTCGTCGTCGAGGGCGGGCGGCCCGGCCAGGGCGCCGGTGCTCATCGGCGGGTCGAGGGTGAGATCGGCGACGAACCGGCTCCGGCTCCCCGCCGTCGACGCCTGCTCGGCGAGCCGTTCGAGATCGCTGCAGCGGGCGACGGCCGACGAGTATCGCCGGCGGATGACCGGTTCCAGCCAGCGCCGCAGACGGTCCACCTGGGCGCCGACCGGCGGAGCCGGGGAGGTGGCGCACTCGGCGAGCGCGGTCCGCAGGGCAGACAGCTCCTCCCGGGCTGAGGCGGGCACGGTCGGCGCCGCGGCCAGGAACCGGGTCAGCGGCGTGGGGGCGCCCGGGTCGGCGGGCACGGCCCCTCGCACTCCTCCCGTAGTGACACCCAGGTCGGCGATGATGCGGCGGGCGGTGGCCGCGCCCACCCCTTCGAGGAGCTGGAGGACCCGGAACCAGGCCAGCTCGTCCCGGGGGTTGTCGAGCAGCCGTAGCAGGGCGACCAGGTCCTTGACGTGGGCCGCTTCGAGGAACCGCAGGCCGCCGTACTTGACGTAGGGGATGCGGCGGCGGCCGAGCGCCAACTCCAGCTCCATCGCATGGTGCGCCGCCCGGAACAGCACCGCCTGCTGGCGGAGGGCGACGCCCGCCTCCCGGTGGGCCAGGACGGCGTCGCACACCGCCTCCGCCTGTGTGCTCTCGTCGGCGCACGCGCGCAGGACGGGGCGGCGTCGACCGGGCCGGTCGGACCACAGCGTCTTGGCCGCGCCCTCCGGCGCCTCGGCCATCACCTGGTTGGCCACCGCCAGGATGGGCGGCGTGGAGCGGTAGTTCTGCTCCAGCCGGACGACGGCGGCACCTGGATAGCGGCCGGAAAAGTCGAGGATGGCCGCCGTGGTCGCCGCCCGAAATCCGTAGATGGCCTGGGCGTCGTCACCCACCGCCGTCACCCCGGTGCCACCGGGGCGGAGGAGCTCCACCAGGTCTGCCTGGAGGGCGTTGACATCCTGGTACTCGTCGACGAGGACGTGGTCGAACAGCCCGGCCAGCAGGGTGCGACCGGTGGCCGACTGGCCGAGGGCGCGTACGAGGAGCAAGAGGTCGTCGAAGTCGCACAGCTGGAGCGCCCGCTTTCGGGAGGTGTAGGCGGTGAAGACGCCGCGCACCCCGTCGAGGTCGTCGGCACACCAGGGAAACGAGCGGGCAACCACGTCCGAGAGGCGCGCCTGGGCGTTGGCCACGTGGCTGAGGATGGCGGCCAGAGTCTCCTTGCGGGGGAAGCGGGATCCCTTCCCGGTGGCCAGCCCCAGCTCGTGCCGCACCAGCCCGAGCAGGTCGGTGGCGTCGGCCGCGTCGAGAAGGCTGAAGCCGGGGTCGAGCCCGATGAGGTGGCCGTGCCGGTGGAGGAGGCGTTGGGCCACCCCGTGGAAGGTGCCGCCGATCACCCGGGCGGCCAGGGCGGGCTCGGCCAGGTGACCGGCCCGGGACAGCATCTCGGCGGCGGCGCGCCGGGAGAAGGTGAGGAGGCAGATCCGTTCGGGTTGCACACCTCGCTCCAGCAGATGGGCGACCCGGGCGGCCAGTGTGGCCGTCTTGCCCGTACCGGCGCCGGCCAGCACGAGCAGGGGTGAGTCGCCGTGCTCGACCGCCTGGCGCTGCCGGGGGTTGAGGCCGTCCACCGCCGTCTGGGTTCGCCGATCGCGCTCTTCGAACATGTGTTCGAATACTACAAGCTCGGCCCGCCGACGAACGGAGTTGGTTGCCCCAAGACACGGAGGCGGCCTTCAACATCCTTGGCCACGTCCGCCTGACAAGTAGACGGAGCGGCCCCCCATGCGAGCCCTCGCCCGGCGAAACGCTAGACGCCGAGAGCCGCCCAGGTGAGAGGACCGACTGTTCCGTCCGGATCCAACCCCCTCGACTCCTGGAAGGCCACCACGGCTTGCCGAGTCAGGGGACCGAAGTCACCGTCATCGCCGCAGGGAAAACCGAGGGCGGTAAGAAGGCGTTGAAGCTCGGCCACGTCGGCACCTTCATCTCCTTGCCGAAGGGTCCGCCGGGGGACGAGCCCGATCCATTGACGGAGATCATCTCCCGGACAAGCGGTCGCCACAAACGAGGAGTGCCCCCGTAATTCGGGGCCGGCACCTTCGGCCCTTAACCAATGGACGGCCGACGTGAGACCGGTCAACAACTCTTGCGTCACGGAATCGCCGGAACCGATGAGAGCGCAGACAGCGTAATAGCGGGCGTTGCCGTCGTTCGTACCGTTGGCGGCCGTTCTCACGCCCGGACCCCGCCCTTCGAAGAGCCGTCCGAAGCGATCGACGACCGCCGTATAGGCCAGGTCCGCCCACCCCTGGTTCACCATATGGTCACGCTGAATCCCTCGCACGATGGCGAAGGCGTCCTGGTCGGAGTAGTCCCCCAACGCCGGCCCTTCCCAGTGTATGGCGATGCCCGCGGGGGGACCCGGGAGAGGGGTCACGGAAGTAGGCCCGCGTGCGCCCCACTCATCTCGACTTATGCGATTGCTCTGGATCTCCAGGGGGACGGGAGGAGGCCCCTCGCCACCGAGGCGGATCAGGTCATCGAGCGATGTTTCGCGACCGGTCGTATGGTCGCTGTCCAGCGCCTCAGGAAACACCGAATCCTGGGTCATGCCTTGCCTTTCAGTGGTTGCCAGTCGATGTTGGTGAAACGACGGCGTGGCCTAGGTCTCAGGTATGTCGCGTGCAAGGTGCTCCCTCCCCCCCGTTGAGGTCACCTCCGAAGCCTCCGTCTCGGCCTCGCCCCGCTGTGCTGAGGTCAGTAGCCTTCGAGCCTCTGCAGCCTCCCACGGCATATGAAGGACATCTGCTCGTCGAGCCGCTCGACGCCAGCAGCGCAAGGCCAGGCGAGGACGGCCCATGGCGCGGGCGAGGCGACCCCGCACCAGCAGTCTGCGGGGGCGGGCGAGGGGAAAGGCAACCGCGAAGCGGAGGAGCAGCCGGTTCGAGCGCCGCGCCTTGGTCAGCAGTGTTCCACGATCGGCGACTCCCGACTCGAGCAGGTCCAGGTACGTCTCGACCAGCCCCGAGTAGCCCTCCACAGCCCACGGCACTTTCACGACCCGCCCTCTGGTCAGTCCCAATGCGGCGTCGGCGGCTACCAGCGCCTCCTCCACCGCGCCGTCATGGATGGCCACCTTCGAGCGGAGCACGCCCAGCCGGATGTGCTCGACGGGGTGCGGGATGCGCTCGGCCAGCCGCTCCGCTTCCTCCAACCAGGGTGTGACTGCTTCGAGATTCCCGGTACGCACCGCCAGTTCCACGAGCATGACCACCGCCCACCAGCGGGTCTCCAAGTTGTCCCGGCGGCGGGCCGAGTCGTACACCGTCTGGAGCAGCGCCAGGGCGGGCTCGTAGTGGCCTTGATAGAGGACGGCCACGGCTCGTAGGAGCTGGGATTCGTCCTGGGCCCGTTGCTGGCCCCCCTCACCGCCGGCGCGGTTGGCCTGGTCCGCGGTCTGGTGCAGGCGGTCCCATTCGGCCGTTCCGAACCAGTACACCTCGGCGACCACGTAGGCGAAGCCGGCTGATGCCGGGTCGAACCCGGGGGGGACCCCGTTACCGCCCTTCTCCACGAAGCGACCGGCGAGGCGCCGAAGCCCGAAGATGCTGAGGCCGATCCCGATGCAGACGTCACCCACGGCCATGAAGCCGCGGTTCGCCGCTCGAGCCGCATCCGGCCATATGCCCGAGCCGACTGCGAGCAGGGCGAGCGTGCGCCCGGCGATGTAGAAGTGCTCGGTCAACAGCATGCGGGCCTGGACGGCCAGCTCCGCCGCCTCCCGGCGATCGGGGCGCGGGGAGGTCTTGAGACGCGGCCGCATGCGGTACAGGAGCAGACGGAGGAGCTGGCGGACTGCCAGCCACAACCATCCTGCGTTTGTGTGCGGCAGCGGCCGCCCGAGCGCGGCCATCGCTTCGCCTGCGTAGCGCTCGGCGGCATCGGGCTGGCCGAGCTGGCGAAAGCTCTCAGCCGCAGCCTGGCTCCAGCGGGCCCGGAGCAGTCTCGGGAGCTCGGGGCGCGCCAGGGCGGCAACGAACGTCGTCCGCGCCTCGGCCCAGTGGCCCCGTTGCCGGTAGATCGCCATCGTCGTCTCCAGATGGCGCTCCAGCTCCTCCAGGGAGGCATGCTCGAGCATCCATGCCGTGGCAGTCCGGAAGTTCTCGACGTCGTCCGGATGCAACTGGTCGGGACCAACGGTGCCGGCGAGGTGGTCAAAGTACTGGGCGTGGCGGCGCGCGGTCTCGATAGCGGCTTGGGCGTCGCTATCGAGGCGGTCGGCGGCGTACTGGCGCACGAGCTCGTGGAGCTCGTAGCGGCCGTCGGCCCGCATGCGGAGCATGGAGTCGTCGACCAGCGCGGCCAGATGGGCAAGGTCTGCACCCGCCACGGCCTTGGCTGCCGTCACATCGAAGCTGGCGGAGAACAGCGAGCAGCAGCAGAGGACCCGGGCCGCCGAAGGGTCGACCAGCTCCCAGGACCGGTCGAGCACCGTTCGCATGCTGCGGTGACGGGGCTCGACATCGGCTGCCGCGGTCTCCAGGAGATCGAGGCCCTGCGCAAGTTGCTCAGCGATGACCGCCGGCGGGACGGCGCGCGTCCAGCGGGCGGCTAACTCCAGTGCCAGCGGCATGCCGCCGACAAGCCGGCAGATGTGAGCTATGGCGGCGAGATCATCCTTGGGAGCTCCGCCGGCCTGGCGGGCGCGCTCGCCGAAGAGCTGCACCGCTGGATAGGAGCAGGCCTCGGCCTCCGATCCCGGGGGAGGGCTGGCGAGCCCGTCCAACTCGACCACCCACTCGGCCCCCAGCCCCAGACGCCGGCGAGAGGTGACGACGACGCGAACCTGTGCGGCGGTGGCGGCTATCGCCCCCACGACGCCTATCGCGGGGCTGAGGCGCTCGAAGTTGTCCAAGACCAGGAGCAGGCGACGGTGGCGCAACTGCTCAACCAGCGCCTCGGTGGGGTCGCCGCGGGCCGCGGAGGCAAGCCCGAGGGCATCCCCGATCGTGCTCACCAGTAGGGCGGCGGCGTCCTCGTCATGGGCCGGGCGCATTCCCGCGAGCGACACGGAGTGCACCTCGTCGCCTCGCGCCTGAGCCTGGCGCCCTACCTCCATCGCCAGCCGGGTCTTGCCTACCCCTCCCGGTCCCACGATCGTCACCAGCCGACAAGCGGGATCGCTGAGCAGCGCGGCCAGATGACCGAGCTCATGCTCCCGCCCGACGAGCGCCCCCGACGTCACTTGTAGCTCGCCCCGGCGGATCGGGGGCGCGAACTCCTGCGTCCGGATCTCCCCGAGGAGGTCACGGGTCGCCGGGTCAGGCTCCACCCCGAGCTCCTGGTCAAGGATGTGGCGGCACGTTTCGTACTGGGCGAGCGCCGCGCTGGGCTGGCCGGCGACGGCGAAGCAGCGCATGAGTGCCCGATGGGCTCCCTCGTGCCAGGGCTCGACCGCGAGGATGCGACGGGCGGCGGCCATGGCGGTATCGGTGTCGCCCGAAGTCAGTGCCTTTCCGACGACTGTGTCGAGCGCGGCCAGCGCCATGGCGCGGTAGCGGTAGCGGCGATCCGTGATCCACTCGTCGAGTAGAGGAGCCCCCGGCAGCTGCACACCCTCCAGGAACTCCCCTCGGTAGAGCTCGAGCACGGCCGCGGGGCCCGCCTGGGCCTGCTCGAGCTCATCGGCGTCGATCCACACGTCCCCGTTCAGACCGACGGCGTGACGATCGGCGGCCACTCGACCGGGGAGTGCCTTGCGCAACTGGGTCAGGACGAGCCGCAGGTTGGCCCGCGCCGCCTCCTCACTCAGGTCGGACCACAACAGCCCCGCCAGCCTCGATCGCGTCGCGTTCGGCGGGGCGAGCGCCATGTAGGCGACGAGGGCCTTCGCCTTGGCCGGGGCGTCGATTCGGAACTGCCCCTCGCTGAGTTCCAGCCCGCCGAAGGTGCGGACCCGTAGCTGCTCGCCCATCGCGACCTCGACCAATCCGTCCCGCGTGCTGGAACGGTGCTGAAAAACGGGTTCCGTCTCTGTGTCGCGAGCCTATGCGGCTCGGGACACCACGGAACAGGAAATTCTCTCGGCCCCAAACAGCGCACAAACGGTGGAAAAACGCTCGCTCCGTAGCGTCCCGGCCAGGTCGTAGGGATCGAGGAGGGGACCCCATGACGGCGACGATGACACGTACCGAGAGGCTGGCTCCGACGGACGTACTGAAGCCGGCGCGGCGTAGGT
>JALZEC010000052.1 GCA_030862235.1 Actinomycetota bacterium
GGAGGAGGCCGGGGTCGGGGCCCCGGCCGGGTGGCCGACCGCAGGTCGGCCCATAAACATTGTTACAGCTGAACTTGGCTCACCTGTAACGGCGCATGTGGACGTTCAGGACCAGGCCGACGGCCACGAAGCAGGTGACCATGGCCGAGCCGCCGTAGGACACGAACGGGAGGGGGATTCCGGCGATCGGCGTGATCCCCATGGTCATGCCCACGTTCTCGAAGATCTGGAACAGGAACATGGCCAGAACCCCGACGCACAGCAGGGTGCCGAAGTCGTCGCGGGCGAGGGCCGCCGCTCGCCAGGTCCGCCACATCACCAGCCCGAAAAGGGCGAGCAGGGTGGCCGCTCCGAGGAAGCCGAGCTCCTCGCCCACGGCGGTAAAGATGAAGTCGGTGTGCTGCTCGGGGACGAACGAGAGGTTCGTCTGCGTCCCCTGGAACACCCCCTTGCCGGTCAGGCCCCCGGCGGCAATGGCGATCTGCGACTGGCGCAGGTTGTACGCCGACCGCTGGGTGTCCCCGGCGGGGTCGAGGAAGGCGGCCAGACGGTCGAGCTGGTACTCCTTGAGGATCCCCAGCTGGAAGACGGTGACGATTCCGAGCACGCCCAGGGCAGTCAGGGCGGCGATGTGCCGGGGCTTGGCGCCGGCGACGAGCAGCAGCCCCATGAGGACGGCCACGAACACCATGGCGCTCCCGAGGTCTGGCTGGAGGTAGATCAGCAGCATCGGGGCGGCGGCGAGGCCGAGCACGGTCACGATCTGGGGGGTGTCGAGGTTCCCCCGGTGCATGGCCAGATAGGCGGCCAAGACCACGACCATACAAACCTTGGCCACCTCCGCCGGCTGGAGGTCGAAGGGCCCGAGCGGGTACCAGGCCTGCGTGCCCCGGGTGGACGCGCCGAGGGGGGTGAGGACGCCGAGGAGCAGGACGAGCGTCCCCACCCAGATGGCGGGGGCGATGTCCCGCAGGACTCGGTAGTCGACCACCGCGGCCAGCACCATCGCGCCCAGCCCGAGCACGAGGAAGAGCAACTGGCGCTTCATGTAGTGCTGGGGGTCGAGCCCGGCCGCCAGCTGCTTCTGACGGGTGGACGAGTAGACCATGAGCAGGCCTATCCCACTGAGACACAGGACCGAGGCGAGCAACAGCACGTCCACGTTCCGCCAGGGGGAGGCGGCCGGGCTTCGGCCCCCGCGCATGGAGACGGCCACGGCTCAGTCGCTCCCGCCCACCCGGGCTACGGGCTGGAGGGGGTTGTTCAGGAGACCGTCGAAGATTCGACGGACGGCTGGGGCCGCGGCCGCCGCACCGAACCCGGATTCCTCCATCACGACGGCGGCGACGTAGCGGGGGTTGTCCGTCGGCCCGAAGGCGACGAAGAGGGCGGTGTCCTGCTTCCCCTCGACCTCGGCGGTCCCGGTCTTGCCCGCCACCCGGAACCGGTCCAGGGGGAACCCGGCGAAGGCCCCGGAGGCGGTGCCCTCCTCGTCGGAGACGACTCGCTCCAGCCCACCGATGATGGCGCTGCGGGCGGCAGCGGGAATGTCCACCTTCCCCGCCTGCTCCGGCTCGACCGGAACCGACGACTGGCGCATCACATCGTTGATCGCCCCGCCCACGTGCGGTTTCCAGATCGTGCCCCCGTTGGCCAGGGCGGCGTAGGCGTTGACCAGCTGGAGGGGCGTGACGACCAGGTCGCCCTGCCCCACCGACAGGTTGACGCTCTCGCCGGTGAACCAGTCGGGGAAGGGGAAGGCTTCGGGGTTGGATTCGTGCAGCCGGCGGCGGCTGTCTGGGTCGGGGATACGTCCCTCCAGCTCGAACGGGAGCTCGATGTCCGTGACCTTGCCGAAGCCGAACTGGCGGGCGGTGTCCTGCATGGGGAACGGCTTCTTGTCGCTGTCCAGCGCCTCGCCGAGTCGGTAGAAGTAGACGTCGCTGGAAACGCTGAGAGCCCGGGGGAGATCAACCGTCCCGAATGGCCGGCTTCCGGCGTTCCGGTAAGGCCGGTCCCCGACCACGTACACGCCGGTGTCGTTGATCGTCGTCGTCGGGGCGATGACCTGGCGGCCGAGGGCGGCCAGGGCGGTGATTGGCTTGAAGGTGGACCCCGGGGCGTACTGGCCCTGGATGGCCCGGTTGTTCAAGGGGAAGTGGTTGGCCGGGTCCTGAAGGAACTCGAAGTTGGCGGTGCTGATCCCATTCCCGAAGTCCGCCGGGTTGTACGTCGGGAATGAGGCCATGGCCAGGATGGCCCCGTCCCGAGGGTCCATCACGACGGCGGAGGCCGCCGGGGCGATGAAGTACTTGAGCTGGCTGGGGTCCCAGGACTTGCGGGCCGTCTCGAGCGCCTGCTGCAACGACTCCTCGGCCACTTGCTGCGCGTCGAGGTCGATCGTCAGCTGAACGTCGTGGCCAGGGATGCCCGGCTGCTTGCCCAGCGACCGCAGGACACGGCCCTCGGCGTCCACCTGGAGCTTCTCGACCTGGGGCTCCCCCCGCAGCTCGGACTCGTAGGCCAGCTCCACGCCGGACTTCCCGATGGTGTCGCCGCCCCGGTAGCTCTGGCCCTTGCGTTCCTCCAGCTCGGTGTCGTTGATCTCCCCCACATAACCGAGGACGTGGGCCGCCAGCTGGCCGTGGGGGTACGACCGCTGGGTCAGCTGGACCACGCTCACCCCGGGAAAGTCGTCGTGGTGCTCCCGGAGGTAGACCAGCTTGTCCTTGGGCACGTCCTCGACCACCGGGACGGGCTTGAACTGGCTGAACCGGACGTCTTCGATCCGGCGCTGGAACTCCTTCACGTCCTTGCCCAGCTCGGCGGCCAGCCGGGCGAGGACGTCGCGATGGATGTCCCGCTCGACCACGACGGTCGGGACGATCCGGTTCTCCACGAGGACCCGCCCCTGGCGGTCCAGGATCCGGCCCCGGTTCGCCTCCGTATAGATCAGTCGGACGCTGTTCTCCTGGGCCTCGACCCGCAACTCCGGCGCGGCCAGGACCTGGAGGTACCAAAGCCGGGCGACCATGGTGGCGAAGAGGGAGAGGACGATCACCCCCAGGATCCCCAGCCGCAGGCTGGTGCTGTCCCGGCCCTGCATGGCTCGCGTCACCTCCGCCTCCTCATTCGGCGTAGGCCGAGAGGGGAGGCCGGGCTACGAGCGCCCAGCGGACGACACGGAGCACGGGAAGAGCCAGCAGGGCGTTGAGGATCCCGACGACGAGCATCACGACGGCCACGTGGAGCCCGAGCATGCTCTTCTCGCCGAGCATGCTGCCGGCGAGGGCGAACAGGCCCGTCCCCGCCGAGCTGGCGACGAAGGCGACGGCCATGGGAAACCACCAGGCTGCCTCCAGGAGGCCGGCCTTGGTCACGCCGGTCATGTAGCCGGTGAGGCTGTAGACGAGGGCGGAGAGGCCCAAGGGCGTCGGCACGAACAGGTCGGCGATCATGCCCGTGAGGAACCCGGCCACCGCCCCGTACGCCGGCCCCGCCTCCAGCCCGGCGGCCACGGCCAGCAACAGCATGAGCTCGGGCATGACGCCGAAGAAGCGGATCTGGCTCAACACGGCGCTGTGGACAACCATCGCCGTCACCAGCACGAGCGGGACCCGGAACCGCAGGTCCTCGAGGATCACGGCGGCGGCACCCCCCACATCAGCACCCGGACGAACTCCAGGCGGTTGAGGTCGACGGCCGGGTCGACGGTGATCTCCTGCTGCACCTCGCCCGGGCCCGAGCGCGCCGACCGCACGGTTCCCACCGGGATCTCGGGCGGGAAGGCGCTCTGCTGGAGCCCACTGGTGACCACGGCCTCACCCTCGGTCACCTGCGCCGTGGCCGAGACGAAGTCCACCTTAAGGGGGTCGCCGGTGCCGGTTCCGATGGCCACCCCGACCTCGCCCGAGCCGGTCAGCCGGACCCCCACGTTCGACGCCCGGTCGGTGAGGAGCTGGACCGTCGCCCGGCTGCGCGACACCTCCAGGACCCGCCCCACGAGGCCGGCCCCGGTGACCACCGGCATCCCGACGGTCACCCGCTGGTCGGACCCGCGGTCGATGACGACCGTGCTCTGGAAGTTGGTCGGGGTGTCCGAGATCACCCGCGACACCACTGCCGGGATGGTCTGGGCGAAATCGAGCCGCTGCAGCTCCAGGAGGGCACGGCGCTCCCGTTCGGCCCCCTCGGCGGCCAGGACCTCCCCCCGGGCCTCGTCCAGCTCCTGCCGCAGGCGGGCGTTCTCCTTCTCCAGGGATCCGTACCGGGTGATCCCTCCGAAGAAGTCGCCGACCGGCGCGAGGGCCCTGGCCGCCGCTGACTGGAGGGGGGCGATCACGTCCCGCGCCCCCTGGCGGATGCCCTCGAGCGCCCCCGCGCCCTGGTCGCGGTAGTCGAGGGTGATCGCCGTAATCGACGTCAGCACGAGCAGCACTAAGAGGAACCGATGACGCCGGGAGCGCCGGTACACCGCCACCGGAGCTACGGGGCGGGGACGGAGGAAGTCAGAAGCTGAGGCTTATCGCTCGCCTGAGTTCGATAGGACCTGCTTAAGGACATTGAACTCCTCGAGGCATTGTCCCGCGCCTACGACCACGGAGTGGAGCGGGTTCTTGGCCACCACGATAGGCATGCCAGTCTCCACAGAGAGGCGCACGTCGAGGCCGGTGAGCAGCGCGCCACCTCCTGTCACCACGATCCCCTTCTCCATGATGTCGGCGGCGAGTTCGGGCGGCGTCTTGTCCAGGGTCACCTTGACGGCGTCGACGATCGAGGCCACCGGTTCTTCGATGGCCTTCCGCACCTCCTCGGTGGAGATCACGATCGTCTTGGGTAGCCCGGTGACCAGATCACGGCCGCGGATCTCGGCGTACAGCTCCCGCTCAAGGGGATAGGCCGAGCCGAGGGCGATCTTGATCTCCTCGGCCGTGCGCTCCCCGAGCGCCAGGCTGTACTCCTTCTTGACGTACTGGATGATGGCTTCGTCGAGCTCGTCGCCGCCGATGCGCTCCGACTTGCTGGTGACGATGCCTCCCAGGGAGATGACGGCCACCTCGGTCGTGCCGCCGCCGATGTCCACGACCATGTTCCCGGTCGGCTCGTGAACGGGCAGGCCGGCGCCGATCCCGGCCGCCATCGGCTCCTCGATGATGAACGGGGTCTTGCGGGCACCGGCGTACTCCGCCGCCTCCTGGACCGCCCGCTTCTCGACCCCGGTGACGCCCGAGGGCACGCAGATGACCATCCGGGGCTTGGCCCAGCGGCGCTGGTGCACCCGCTGGATGAAGTACCGGAGCATCTTCTCGGTGATCTCGAAGTTGTTGATGACCCCGTCCTTGAGGGGACGGACGGCCTGAATGTGGTTGGGCGTCCGCCCGATCATGCGTTTGGCCTCGAGGCCGACGGCCAGGGGACGCCCGTCCCGGACGTTGACCGCCACCACGGAGGGCTCGTTCAGGACGATGCCCCGTCCCCGCACGTACACGAGGGTGTTGGCCGTGCCGAGGTCAACCGCCATGTCGCGGCCCAGAAACCCGGAGAAGAAGTTGTCGGACATCCGATGAGGGAAGGGTGGGCTCCGCGCCGATCGAGGTGGGTCTGAGGCTAGGCGCATCGGGGCAAAGACTCAACCCGAACTTGAGGATTCTCCCTCCCGAATCCCGGCCCGGTCGGGCCCCACGGGTCCTGTCCCTCAGGGGCCCTCCCCGAGGGGTCCCCTCCCCACTTCGTGGGGCCCCTCCCCCTCGGGCGCCTCCCTACGGGCCACCCG
>JALZEC010000081.1 GCA_030862235.1 Actinomycetota bacterium
GGGCACCCGGCCTCTTCCATGTTCGACGAGCCCTTGGCTTACGCCGCCGGCCGAAGCTCGAGGCGGCGGAGGAGCTGGGCGTTGAGGGCCACGACCACTGTCGACCCGCTCATGAGCAAGGCGGCGACGGCTGGCGGGAGGGTCAGCCCCGCCCAGGCCAGGGCCCCGGCAGCCAGGGGGATGGCGGCGACGTTGTAGCCGGCGGCCCAGGCCAGGTTCTGGAGCATCTTCCGGTAGCCGGCCCGTGAGAGCCGGATGACGGACAGGACGCCCCGTGGATCGGAAGAGGCCAGCACGACCCCCGCCGACTCGATGGCCACGTCGGTTCCGGCGCCGATGGCGATGCCCACGTCCGCCCGGGCCAGGGCCGGTGCATCGTTCACCCCGTCGCCAACCATGGCCACGGTCAGGCCCCGGCCCTGGAGCTCGGCGACGGCGCGATCCTTGTCCTCGGGAAGGACTTCGGCGAAGACCTCGTCAACCCCCAGGTCGGAGGCAACGGCGTCGGCCACCTGCTTGGCGTCGCCGGTGATCATGACGACCCGCACGCCGAGGGCGTGCAGCGCATCCACCGCTTGCCGGGACTCGGGCCGGATCTCGTCCTCTAGGGCCAGGGCTCCTACGGTTCGTCCGCCCCGGACCGCGTAGAGCACGGCCGCCCCTCGGCGCCGCCATTCGGCGGTCCGTTCGGCCAACTCAGGAGGCTCGGCCAGCCTGCGCTCCCGGAGCAGGGCGGGCCCGCCCACGGCGACGGCAACGCCCTCCACCGTCGCCTCCACACCGCGGCCGGTGATGGACCGGAAGTCGGAGGCTCGGGCCAGCTCGCCCTTCTCCCTGGCCGCAGCCACGATGGCCCGGGCCAGCGGGTGCTCGCTGTCCGCCTCCACCCCTCCGGCCAGGGCGAGGAGGGCGTCGACGTCGGCCACCGCCGGGTCCCCGTCCGCCACTGCCGCGTCCCGAACCACGTGCGCTCCCCGGGTCAGCGTGCCCGTCTTGTCGAACAGGACGGCATCGACGGTGCGCATGCGCTCGAGGGCGAGGCGGTCCTTCACCAGGATCCCCGCTCGGGCCGAGAGGGCGGTGGAGAGGGAGACGACCAGCGGAATGGCCAGCCCGAGGGCGTGGGGGCAGGCGATGACCAGGACGGTGACGGTGCGGACGACCGCGTCATCGGCACGGCCCAGAAGGAGCCATGTCACGAAGGTGATGGCGCCGGCGCCGGCCGCGACGTAGAACAGCAGGGCGGCGGCTCGGTCAGCCAGGACCTGGGCCCGGGACCGGGAGGCCTGGGCCTCTGCCACCAGCCGCTGGATCCCGGCCAGAGCGGTTTCCTCTCCGACCGCTTCCACCCGCACTCGCAGGGAGGAGTCGGTCGCCACCGTCCCAGCCACGACCTTGTCGCCCGCCCCCTTGGGGACGGGGCGGGACTCCCCGGTGACCATCGACTCGTCCATCTCCGCCTCCCCGGCGACGATCTCGCCGTCAGCGGGCACCCGCCCGCCGGAGCGCACCAGGACGACGTCACCAGCGGTGAGGGCGGTCAGGGGGACGGACTCGACCTGGCCGTCCGGCCCGACCCGTTCTGCCTCATCGGGGAGGAGCTCGGCCAGCGCGGCCAGCGCCCCCCGGGCCTGCCCGATGGCCCGCATCTCCTGCCAGTGGCCAAGGAGCATGATCGTGACCAGGGCCGCCAACTCCCACCAGAACTCGAGGTCGAACACACCGAGGGAGGTAGCGGCGGAAGCAGCGAAGGCCACCGAGATGGCCGACGCCACCAGCAACATCATCCCCGGACGGCGAGCCTTGGCCTCGGCGAGGCCGCCGGTGAGGAAGGGCCAGCCTCCGTAGAAGAAGACGATCGTGCCCAGGATCGGCGCCACCAGGCCGTGGCCGGGAAACTCGGGAGGAGTGAACCGGAGCCACTCCTGGACCATCTCGCTGTAGACGAGGATGGGGACGGTCAGCCCCAGGCTGAGCCAGAACCGGGAGCGGAACATGGCCGCGTGGTCAGCGTGACCTCCGCCGCGGCCTTCGTGGCCGGTCCCGTGGGCGGCGTGGCCTTCGTGGCCGGTGCCGGGGGCGGCTTGGCCTTCGTGGGCCACATGGTCTTCGTGCCCGGAGCCCTGGGCGGCGTGGCTGGCACTTCGGCTCCGCTCACCGTCACCGGGCGTGGCCACCGCCCTCAGCTTGACACTCGCCGTTCGATCCCGCTGTGCCATCGTCCTAACCCTCCTCTGCACGTACCCCCTGGGGGTATTGATACATATACCCTGTACGGGTATCCTTGTCAAGGGAGCGAGGATCCAAGGCAAGGAGGACGCATGCCACAGCCAGCCTCACCCGCCCGGGGCTATTCGGCGACGAAGGACCAGCTCCGCGATCGGCTCGCACGGATCGAGGGACAGGTGCGGGGCGTGGCCCGCATGGTCGAAGACGACCGCTACTGCATCGACGTCCTCACCCAGATCAGCGCCATCCGGGCGGCGCTCGACAAGGTGGCCCTTGGCCTGCTCGACGACCACGCCCGGCACTGCCTCGCCGGGCACGGCGGTGGTCCGACCGACCCAGAGGAACAGGTCGAGGAGCTGATGGGTGCCGTTGCTCGCATGCTCGGTCGCTGAGCGCAGACAGGCTGCGAGTGGACGGGCTCGCCCGTCCGCCAAAACTCCGGTCAGGCGGTCACGGCCCCGGTTTCGCCGCCAGCCATCCGGCAATCCGGCCGATGGTCGACGCATCCCGCTCGACCTTCGCCTGAGGCGGCGACGCGCTGTGGTCGTGCCTCGGGCTGTTGGGGTCGGAAGGGTCCTCGCTCGGCGCTGGCCCCGTCACCTGGAGGGTCAGGCTTACACGCTCGACGGGGACGACCTCCGAGCCGGCCAGGGCCTGACCCAGCCGCGTGGGCGAGAGGGCGTCGACCACCGCCGGATCTGTGGGTGTGACGACGAGCGCCCTCGCCCGGACCTTGACCGCATCGGTCACAGGATTGATGGCGTACAGCTCGGCCAGGAACGGGATCTGGTCGGAGGGAAGAAGGGGGCGCAGCTCCGTCCTCAGCTCATTGACCGGCGGAAGCGTCTTGGTCGAGAGCAGCTGGCCCACCGCGGCCCGGAAGGCCGCCTCCGATTCCGGGCCGAACTGCTGGCTCAGGAGGCCCGCCTGGACCTCCACGAGGGGCTGTCCCGGGGTGGAGATGAGCACGATTCGCTTCACGCGAGGATCGGCGGCGGCCAGGCGCAGCGCCACCAGACCACCCGTGTCGTAGGCAACGACGGCCAGGTCGGCACCCGCCGTCTCCTTGCGTTGGGACAGGAGGTCGATCCCGGCCCTGGCGTCGGCCACCAGGTCGTCCATGGAGAGCGGGGTCCCTGGCTCCAGCTTGCTCTCCCCCGTGCCGCGCCCGTCGTAGCGGTAGCTGGCCAGGCCCGCTTCGCCGAAGGCCTTGGCCAGGTCGGCGGCCAGGGGGTCGAGTCCGGTCGCCCCGGTGATGATGGGCCCGTTGCGTTCGCCCGACCCGACGGCCGGAACGAAGAGCACGCCCGGCACCTTGGCGTTGGGGGACACGGTGGCCGCTTGGGGGACGAGCAGCGTGCCCCCCAGACGGACCTTGCCCGCCCCCGTGACCTGGACCGAGCGTTCTCCGGTGGTGACGACCTCGTCGATCGAATCGTCGCTCTCCTCCGAGGCGGTGTCAGCGCCTCCTCCGCCGCAGGCCCCCAGACCGAGGACGAGGATGAGGCCGAGGAGGAGAACCGGGACCGGCCGGCGCGGCCGAGAGGATGTCACGACGGGGAGGTCGGGTCCGGCTCGGACTCGAAGCCGGACATCGCCCCGGCGGCGCTTCCCGGCGCGGGCCCGACGGTCTCAACCGTGGCAGTGGCCACGAC
>JALZEC010000102.1 GCA_030862235.1 Actinomycetota bacterium
GGAAGCTGGCGTCGAGCCTGGGCGCTGGAGGAGCACAAGCGGAAGGCGGGCAACGAGCCCGACTGGCCCTGAGACCTCTTGCCCTGGTTCAGCGGCCATGGAAAACTCTTCCCCCGGCGGGCGCTGAACCGGGACGACAAGGAGGCGGGCTCCATGGTCGGACGGAGAAGGGTGGCGCGGCGGGCGGGCGTGATCCTGGCTGTGTTCCTCTCGAGCGTCGGTCTCACCGCCTGTCACGAGCTCTACTGCAACTTCGTCGAGGGGCTGACCGGTGTCCCCGTGGATTGCTCCCACGACCCGTTCCCCGACCTGGGCGACGTCGAGCTCCCACCGCTCCCGCCGCCCCCGTCGCTTCCGACCACCACGACCAGCATCGTCAGCTCGACGACGAGCACCGTCGTCACGTCGACGACCACCACGTCAACGACCGTGCCCGACTCCACGGCGACGACCTTGCCGGGGGCGGGCTCGGGGGCGAGCGGGTCTGTGGCCTCTGCGTTCCAACGGCCGGAAGTCAGCCTGCCGGACTACACGATTCCGTCGTTCACCGTTCCGACGAGGACAGTTCCATCCCCGCCGGCCGGGAGCGCTGGCAGGGCGCCGTTGGCCCCGCCATCGGGGATCGGCTTCGACGCCGATCAGACCTTGGACCAGTACTCGGCCGAGCCGACGAAATAGGCGTAGACGTACTCCTGGCGGAGACCTTGGTCGAGCTGGGCCGTCCAGAAGGCGAGGCCGGCAGGATCGGCGGGTCGGTCGAGGAACCAGGAGTAGGCCTGGCGGACCACGGCCTGGTGGGCGGCTGTCCAGGTGAAGAACGCCCGCGCGACCGAGAAGCGGTCGAGGCCACCGGTCAGCTGGTCGATCCAGAACTGCCGCCCGGCAGGGTCGGGGGCGAAGCCGACGGCGAGCCAGCTCACGGCGTCGACGAATCCCCCTGGCGTGCTCCCGAAACGCCGGTAGAACTCGCTGGTGGACGCGATGGCGGACTGGACGAGCTGGAAGGTCAGACCGTTGGCGATGTAGGCCACGACCGCGTCGAGTTCGGCTGAGGTAGGGGCCCGGCCCAGCATCGTCTGGTACCAGGCTCGGACAACGAGCCGGCGGTACTCGTCGCTGGTCGTCAGCTGCGCCCCCATGCCGTCGCGCGAGGAGCCGCCGGCCAAGCCGTTCTGCCAGAACTGGGACTCCGGGGCGGTCGGCGGGCGGCCGAGAACATCCCGGTAGGCCTGGTCCACGAACCGGGCTGCCTGGGACGGGGCCGGCGGCGGAACGGTGGTGGTCGTGGTCGACGTCGTGGTCGTTGTCGACGTGGTGGTCGTCGTCCGCGGGACGGTCGTGGTCGTCGTCGGCGGGACGGTGGTCGGAGGCGGGATCGTGGTGGTCACCGGCACCGTCCCGCTGGCCGAGAGGAAGGCGCTGTTCGCCGTGTTCCAGTGCGTCGCCAGCCAGCTGCCGGCGACCGGGGCGGTGGAGAAGTAGTCGTCGTGGTTGCAGTCGAGCCGGTTCTCGTACCCGCTGCTCGCGCACGCCAGCCGCGTCGTGACGCCGACTGCGTCGGCGTAGCACATGCGGTCGTAGTCGTCGGTGCAGTGCCCGCTCGCGGTGGCGTTCGGGGCGCCGCTCTGGACCGCGCCGAGCATGTGGACCAGCTCGTGGGCCTCCACCGAGTTCGGCTTGCCCCAGCAGCCCGAGTCGACCCGGCCGACCATGCCGGGGACGTCCGAGCGGCCGTTGTTGTAGTTGTCGGCGCCCGGTCGGCTGTCGTCGTACACCTGAGCGATCCCGCAGTAGACGTTGGCGTCCATCCAGACCAGGTATTTGCGGTCGCTGCGTGTGTAGCCCTGGGCCCGGAGCTCATTGATCGTGTTGGTGAGCGAGTCGTCGCCGGTGGCCGAGAGCTGCACCCGGACCACCGTGGGACGGCAAGCGGCGTCATGAACGAAGCGCACGTGCCGCACCCCGCCCGTCTCGGCCGCGCTCTGGTTGATCACCTCGTCCATCTGCGCCGCCCAGAGCTGGAAGTTGGTGGCCAGTGACGCGTACCGGTCAGTGACACCAGCGGAGCGGGCGTAGACGAGCTGGACACGGGGGCCGCTCACCCCATCCCCCTGACAGCCGAGCGTCGCAGTGGCCACGAGCGGGTCCTCGGCAGCGACGAAGGGGATCGGTTCCGGCTCCCGCACGTCGGTTCCGGCTGGGGCGGGATCGGGCCCGGGAGTGCAGAGCACCTCGCCCGAGGCGAGCCGCATCTCGAACGCCCGGCACCGGCTGGCGCCGGCCTCCGCCTTCTCCAAGCCGTCGTAGCGCAGGCCTTTCCCCGGGTTCTCCGGGAGGGGCGCACGGGTTGCCGGGGAGCTTGCGGCCCCCCTCGGCGCAGCCCAGGACGCCTGATGTCCGGCGAGGGCCACGACGGCCACGAGCGCGACCGCGCCGAGGACCCGAGGGCGGCGGGGGAGGCGGCGCGGTCGCACTGAGCACGTGTCGGCATTCACCGGTCGGACCTTTACCCTGATCGGTCAAACTTGACAATTGGGACAGAAGCGGCAGACCCCAGGGGCGCGACGCGGGCGGGCACGATTCTCGACGCGGCACCGGGCGGCAGCCGGTAGTGTTTGCCCGCAGTTCGGGGCAGGCAACGTCGCCTCTTCGACGAGGAAGCGCCCCCACGTCGTTCCTCCGGCTGGCTGCTTCGCGTCCCACCGAAAGGCGAGGTCGTCCTCGATGCCCGTTTCCCTTCCTGAGCTCGACGCCTGCGGTATCGGCTTCGTGGCCGATGCCAAGGGCCGATCCTCCCGGCAGATCGTGCAGGCCGCCCTCGGTGGCCTGGCCTGCGTCCGCCATCGGGGGTAGCTGGCAGCCGACGCCCGATCGTCCGACGGCTCGGGGCTGCTCGTGCCCATCCCGCCCGCCCTGTTCGGCGACGGCAACGGGCTCGTCATGCTCTACGTGCGGGGGGATGACCCTCGACCTGAGGTCGAGGCCGCGCTCAAGGTCGAGGGACTCGAGGTGGTCGAGTGGCGCACGCCGCCGACGGACGACGCCATCCTGGGCCAGCAGGCACTCGACAGCCGCCCCCGGTTCCTCCAGGCCGTCATCGCCGCCACCAACAGCACGGCCA
Source organism: Actinomycetota bacterium (assembly GCA_030862235.1). Classification (GTDB taxonomy): domain Bacteria; phylum Actinomycetota; class Acidimicrobiia; order Acidimicrobiales; family AC-14; genus JALZEC01. Next base: position 3,122 of record JALZEC010000102.1, read on the forward strand.
AGGATTCGACGGCGGCTGAGCGCACCACGTTCCGCGTCCGCCGTCGCATCGCTGCCACCACCAGCGGTACCTACGTCGCCTCCTGCTCATTCCGAACGGTGGTCTACAAGGGTCTGGTGGTCGCCGACTCCCTCGCCGACTTCTTCCTGGACCTGGCCGACGAGCGGTTCGCCGCCCCGTTCGCCGTCTTCCACCAGCGGTTCTCCACCAATACCCTGCCTACCTGGGAGCGAGCCCAGCCGTTCCGGATGCTCTGCCACAACGGCGAGATCAACGCACTGGCCGGCAACCTGAACCGCATGCGGGCCCGAGCCCACCTGGGCACCGAAGAGGTCGGGCTGGGTGAGGAGGAGCTGTTCCGGCCGGTCGTCGACCCCAACGACTCCGACTCGGGACAGCTCGACTCAGTCGTGGAGCTGTTGACCAGGGCGGGACGGGACATCCGGCACTCCGTGGCCATGACCATCCCCGAGGCGTGGGAGGGCGAGCGAGACATCGACCCGGGCGTCCGCGGCTTCTATCGGTACCACGCCTGCCTCATGGAGCCCTGGGATGGTCCCGCGGGCCTCATCTTCACCGACGGCCTGGGCGTGGGCGCGGCGCTCGACCGCAATGGCCTGCGTCCGCTGCGCTACGCCGTTTGCGACGACGGGTTCGTCACCTGCTGCTCAGAGGCGGGCGCAGTGGATGTGTCGGGGCATGGGCAGGTCAAGCGGGGCCGGCTGGGGCCGGGCGAGATGCTGTTCGTCGACCCGTCGCGGGGTTTCCTCGACGACAAGGCGTGCAAGGAGCGGCTGGCGGCGGCCGGTCCCTACAGCCGCTGGGCGGCGGATGGAGTACGTGACCTCTCTCGCGGACGGCCCATCGTGCAGACCCCCGAAGCCGAGGTGCTGGAGCGCCGCCAGGCCATGTACGGCTACACCCGGGAGGAGCTGGCCATGGTCCTGCGCAGCATGGCCAACGACGCCAAGGAGCCCACGTACTCGATGGGCGACGACTCACCCCTCCCCCACATCGCCGGGCGGCCCCGGCCCATCCACCACTACCTGCGCCAGCGCTTCGCCCAGGTGACCAACCCGCCTATCGACCACCTGCGGGAGCGGCTGGTCATGAGCCTGCGGACCCTTCTCGGGCCCCGGCACCCGATCCTCACCGAGAAGCCGGAGGCGGCCCAGCTCCTGGCCCTGCGGTCGTTCTTCGTCTACCCCTCGATGATCGTCGACCTGCTGACGGACTGCCCGTTCGGCTGCGCCCACCTGGATGCCACCTTTCTGGCGGCTGAGGGCCCGGCCGGCCTGAAGAAGGCGATCGACCGCCTGTGCGACGAGGCCGAGGGGCTGGTCCGCGACGGCACCGGGATCCTCGTGCTGGACGACGGCGGCGTGTCCAACGACCGAGTGCCCGTCCCCGCCCTGTTGGCCGTCGGCGCCGTGCACCAGCGGCTGGTGGCGGCCGGGGTCCGGCTGAACACGAGCCTGGTGGTCAGCGCCGACGACGCCAGGGACGTCCACTACATCGCCTGCCTCCTCGGGTACGGGGCGGACGCCATCTGCCCCGGCCTGGCCCTCGAGACGGTGGCCCAGGAGGCGGACAACTCCGAAAGCGAGATGGGTGGCCCCGAGGCCCAGCAGCGCCTGCAGTCGGCCATGGAGGACGGCGTGCTCAAGGTGATGTCCAAGATGGGCATCTCGACCGTCGACTCCTACCGGGGAGCGCAGATCTTCGAGGTCATCGGGCTTGGCCCCGAGGTGGTCGACGTCTGCTTCACCGGCACCCCGTCGGTCGTCGGCGGGGTCGGGTGGAAGGAGCTGGGCGACGACGCCCTCGCCCGCCACAGGGAATACCGGCTGGTCGAGGGCGGGTACTACCGGGCCCTCAAGAAGGCGGGCAGCGAGTACCACACCCACAACGACCCCGTGGTCAAGGCCCTGAACGAGTTCAAGGCCGCCCACCTCCTCCAGTCCGCCATCCGGGAGGGGTCCAACGAGATCTACGAGCGCTTCGCCGCACTCGTCAACAACCGCCCGCCCACCGAGCTGCACGACCTGCTCGAGTTCGTCCCCGCCGGCCCGCCTGTTCCGCTCGAGGAGGTGGAGCCGGTCGAGGCCATCACCGCCCGGTTCTCGACCGGGGCCATGTCCCACGGCGCCCTCAGTCGGGAGGCGCACGAGACACTGACCGAGGGCATGAACCTCATTGGCGGCAAGTCCAACTGCGGGGAGGGCGGCGAGGCCCGCTACCGGTACTTGACGCGGGGCCAGGAGAAGGGGGACAAGAACAGCCGGATCAAGCAGATCGCCTCAGGCCGGTTCGGAGTGACCCCCGAGTACTGCGCCTACGCCGACGAGCTGAACATCAAGATGGCCCAAGGCTCCAAGCCGGGCGAGGGGGGACAGATCCCGGGGGCCAAGGTGTCGGAGGAGATCGCCACCCTGCGTCACACGCAGCCCGGCATCGGCCTCATCTCGCCGCCGCCCCACCACGACATCTACTCGATCGAGGACCTCGCCCAGCTGATCTACGACCTGAAGCAGGTGAACGGCCTGGCCGACGTGTC
>JALZEC010000117.1 GCA_030862235.1 Actinomycetota bacterium
GATCGGCGTGCTCGAGCGCGTAGGCGAGGACGGCGTGGCCCCCCTCGTGGTAGGCGATGATCTCCTTCTCCTCGTCGGAGATGGCCATCGACTCCCGGCGCTGGCCCATCAGCACCCGGTCGCGCGCCGACTCGAAGTCCTCCATGTGGATCGCCTGGCTGCCCCGCCGGACGGCGAACAGGGCGGCCTCGTTGACAAGATTGGCCAGGTCGGCGCCGCTCATGCCAGGCGTGCCCCGCGCGATCACCACGAGGTCCACGTCGTCCCCCAGCTTCTTGTCCTTGCAGTGCACCTGGAGGATGGGGAGCCGCTCCTCCAGGTCGGGGAGGGGGACCACGATCTGGCGGTCGAACCGCCCCGGCCGCAGCAACGCCGGGTCGAGGATGTCCGGCCGGTTGGTGGCGGCCATCATCACGATCCCCTCGGTGGTCTCGAACCCGTCCATCTCCGAGAGCATCTGGTTGAGGGTCTGCTCCCGCTCGTCGTGCCCGCCGCCGAGGCCGGCGCCTCGCTTGCGCCCGATGGAGTCGACCTCGTCCACGAAGATGATGCAGGGCGCCTGCTTGCGGGCGGTCTGGAACAGGTCCCGCACCCGGGCGGCGCCGACACCCACGAACATCTCCATGAAATCCGACCCGGTGATCGACATGAACGGGACGCCCGCCTCACCCGCCACGGCACGGGCGATGAGGGTCTTGCCCGTTCCCGGAGGTCCGACCAGCAGCACGCCCTTGGGGATGCGCGCCCCGATCTCCTTGAACTTTCCGGGTGACTTGAGGAACTCGACGACCTCTTTGATCTCCTGCTTGACGCCGTTGTAGCCGGCGACGTCGGCGAACGTCGTCTTCGGCTTCTCGGTGCTGTAGACCTTGGCCTTGGACCGGCCGATGGACATGATCCCGGCCATCTGCCCCTGCGCACGCCGACCCATCCACCACCAGAACCCGATGAGGATGGCGATGGGCAGCACCCAGACGAACACCGTGGCCAGGAAGTTGGAGCTGGGCGGGCGGAACTTGTACTGCACACCCTTTTCCCGCATCAGGGCGAGGTCGTCCTCGGGGATCTCGGCCGGACCGGTGGACGTGAAGTCCTCCCCGTTCTTGAACTCGCCCCGGATGTGCGACGTCTCGTTGGAGATCTCGACGCTCTTGACCTCGCCCGCGACGACCTTCTCCCGGAACTGGCTGTAGTCCAGCTGCGTGGTGGACGAGCTGCTCAGGAGGGGCGACAGGAGGACGACGAGGACGGCCACCGTGACCAGGCCCCACACGATGGGCCGGGGCCAGCCTGAGCTGCCGCCGGGCAGCGTCGGCGTCCCGCCGGGGCGGTCTTTACGCGCGCCACGAGGAGGCGGGGGCGGGGCTGGGCGGCTCATCCTCGACCATGCTACGCGGCGGGGGCCTGTACGCGGGCCCGCCTGTCCCAGTCCTCCGCATCCCCCTTCCGGCCGGGGCGGTTCGGTACGGTGACGGAATGCTGCGCGCTCGTCTGTGCGGTCGTCCGGGCTGCGCCGAGCCGGCCACGGCGACCCTCGTGTTCCAGTATGCGACACGCTCGCTGTGGCTGGAGGACCTCGCCGAACCCAACCCCCACACCATCGACATCTGCACCCGGCACGCCGACCGGCTGACGCCGCCCCGGGGTTGGACGGGTGAGGACCGGCGCCGGTCCGCTGGCCCTCCTGCTCTCGCCGCTTCCTAGCCCGGCGGGCGGGGCCGGTGCCGCCCGGGGTCAGGGCGGTCCCTAGTCTCTGCACCTGTGCCCGCTGAGAGGCCCCCCGACAGTCCCGCCGACGGTCACGACCGTCCTGCTCAGGCGGCGGCGCTCGCTCCCCGCTGGGGGCTGGGCGACGCCGCCGCCGGCTTCCTCGTCGCACTCCTGCTGTCGGCCATCCTCGCCGGCGTCTGGACTGGTGCGACCGGTGAAGAGGAGCTCAGCCTGGGCGGCCAGGCCCTCGCCGAGCTCGGGCTCTGGACCGGGCTGGTCGGCTGCGTCGTGCTGGCCGCGAAACGCAAGGGCAGCGGACGCCTCGACACCGACTTCGGGTTCACGGCGCGATGGGTCGACGTGCCGATGGGTGCCGTCGTCGGGGCCCTCGCCCACGAGGTCCTGGTCCCGATCGTCGCCTTCCTCATGCGACCGTTGGTGGGGGAGCCGGACATCTCAGGGCCGGCGGAGGAGCTGTTCGAGAAGGCCACCGGGCTCTCGGCCGCCATCCTCGTCCTCTTCGTCGTGGTGGGCGCCCCCCTGGTGGAGGAGCTGTTCTTCCGCGGCCTCGTCCTGCGGTCGCTCCAGCGGCGGGTGGGCGCGGTGGCGGCGATCCTGCTGTGCGGTGTCCTGTTCGGGCTGGCCCACCCCCAGCCCCTCGATGCCGATGCGCTCGCCCTCCTGATGGTCAGCCTGGCCGCCTTCGGTGCCGTGCTCGCCGTCCTCGCCATGAGAACAGGGCGGCTGGGAGCGCCCATCGTGGCCCATGCCACGTTCAACGCCTGGACGGCGGTATTCCTGCTGGCGAAGTGAACCGCTCCCAGCCGAAATGTCTTGCGAGGGCTCAAGTTCGGGGCGCCGCGTACCGACACCTCTTTCGCCTGTAGGAGGGCTTGAAGGGGAGGGGCAACAATGAGGTGTCCTCACTGCCGTTCGGCTGTGCTGTCGGAGATCCATGTCTCGCTTTCGACCGGGCGTTTCACGATGCACTCGTGCCCGTCGTGCGAGGACCGCTGGTGGGACCGCGACGGGGAGCGCGTCGCTCTCGAGGGCGTCCTGACGAGCGCGGGTCGATAGTAAGGAGCCTCCGCTCGGGCCCAACCGCCCGCCCCGGCCCGGTTCCTGTGACCTGCTGGGGGCAGGGCGGGATGACAACATAAGGGCATGCGCCAGTCCCGGCGGCTCAGCCCTGAGCGGTTCCTGACCTTCGGTGTCGTCGCCGCGGCGGCGCTCTTCGTGTTCAGCCAGCTCCATCCGGAGCTGATCTTCAAGAACACCACCCCCGCCGGGGGGGACATGGGCGCTCACGTGTGGGGTCCGGACTACATGCGGGACAACCTGCTGCCCAAGTTCCGGCTCACCGGCTGGGCGCCCGACTGGTACGCCGGCTTTCCGGCCTACCAGTTCTACTTCCCCCTGCCGTCCCTCCTCATCGTCATCCTCGACCTGCTCCTTCCGTACGGGGTCGCCTTCAAGCTGGTGTCGATCTCCGGGCTCGTCACCCTGCCCATCGCCGCCTGGGCCTTCGGACGCCTCGCCGGCATGCGCTTCCCCGGGCCGCCCGTGCTGGCCCTCTCCACCGTGCCCTTCCTCTTCGACCGTGGCTTCACCATCTACGGGGGCAACATCCCGTCAACCCTCGCCGGCGAGTTCTCGTTCTCGATCAGCTTGTCCCTGGCGCTGGTGTTCCTCGGGTTGGTCGCCCGGGGTCTCGACACGGGTCGCAGCCGGGGCCTGGCCGCCGTCATCCTCGCCCTGACCGGACTCTGCCACCTGCTTCCCACGATCTTCGCCGTCGTGGGCGCCCTGGTGCTGCTCATCCTCCGTCCCGGACGCCGCCGCGTCGTCTTCCTCGGGTCGATCCTGGGCACGGGGGCCCTTCTGGCCGCGTTCTGGTCCTTCCCGTTCCTGCTCCGCCTGCCCTACGCCAACAACATGGGGTGGGAGAAGATCACCGAGTACGGCAAGAACCTGTTCCCCCAGAACCTCCGCTGGCTGCTCCTGCTGGCCCTCGGGGGAGCGGTGGCGTCGGTGGCGTTCAAACGCCGGGTGGGCCTGTTCTTGTTCGGTATGGCCACCATCTCCGGCGCGCTGTTCGTGCTCGCCCCGGAGGGACGTCTGTGGAACGCCCGCGTCCTCCCGTTCTGGTTCCTCAGCCTTTACATGCTGGCCGGCGTGGCGGTGACCGAGGCGGGGCTCGCCTTCTCCCGTGCCTTCGCCGAGGACCCCCGCCAGCCATCGCGGCGGATCGTGCAAGCCACGCCCGCGGTCGCCGCCTTCCTGGTGTGGATGCTCGTCGGCGTCCCGCTCGGCGTCATCCCGGACTGGTTCCCGAAGCCGGCTTCAACCGACACGAGCTTCATCCCCTCGTGGGCCAAGTGGAACTACTCCGGCTACGAGGGCAAGGACGCCTATCCCGAGTACAGGGCCATCATCGACACGATGACGCAGGTCGGGGAGACCCGCGGTTGCGGCCGGGCCCACTGGGAGTATGAGTCGCAGCTCGACCGGTTCGGTACCCCCATGGCCCTGATGCTCCTCCCGTACTGGACGGACGGCTGCATCGGCTCGATGGAAGGCCTGTACTTCGAGTCGTCGGCAACGACGCCCTACCACTTCCTGAGCGCGGGCGAGCTCTCCAAGGCGCCCTCCAACCCCCAGCGCGACCTCCCCTACCGCGCCCTCGACATCCCCAGCGGCATCGAGCACCTGAAGCTGCTGGGCGCCCGCTACTACCTCGCCTTCTCACCCGAGGCGATCAGCCAGGCGGACGAACACCCCGACCTGCGCATGGTCGCCCGTACCGGGCGCTGGCAGGTGTACGAGATCAGCGGCTCCGAGCTCGTCACTCCTCTTGCCTTCATGCCGGCGGTGGTGGATGGGGACGTATCCGGCGAGCGGGACTGGTTGGCCGTGGGAGTGAACTGGTTCATGGACCGCACGGCCCACGACGTGCCCCTGGCCGCCTCTGGGCCGAAGGAGTGGCCGAGAGTCAAGCTGCACGAGCAGGTCAGCGTGAGCGAGCTGATCGGGTCCGATGTCCGGGTGGACACGCCTCCCCGCCGCCCGGTGGAGCCGACCGGAGTCAGCAATATCAAGGAGACCGACAATGGGATCTCCTTCGACGTCGACCGGCCGGGATCGCCCGTCCTCGTGAAGGTCTCCTACTTCCCCAATTGGGAGGCGTCGGGGGCAAAGGGGCCATGGCGGGCGACCCCCAACCTCATGGTCGTCGTTCCTACTGAGGAGCACGTCGAGCTCAAGTACCGCATGAAGGCGGGGGACTACATGGGCTGGCTGATGACCCTCGCCGGCATCGGCCTGGTCGTCCTCTTCAAGCGTCAGGGGGCCATGGACCTCGAAGCGGACTACGTCGAGCGCCGGCCCTTCGCCGAGGCCCGCCGGGATGACCGGGACCTGGTCACCACGGAGGTTGTCGCCGAGGTGGGGGCAGGCCGGGCCCCCACTGGGCGCCCTCGCGAGGAGTAGGCCGCCACCGCAGCGAATTACCATCCCGCCAGTGGACCTGACCTTTCGGGGCGCTGAGTATGTCCGTCCTGAAGAGGATCGGGACGATGCAGCCTTCGCCGTATCGGTAACTCCTCCCCTCCCCGCGCCCGCCCTCGGGAGGGGGTGGCGCGGCCTGCTCATCACCGTCCTGGCCGTCGGCACCGTTCTCCGCTTCCTCAGCTTCTCCCACCTCTGGCTGGACGAAGCGCTGTCGGTGAACATCGCACGCCTGCCCCTCGGCGACATCCCCGACGCCCTCCGTCACGACGGCGCGCCGCCCTTCTACTACGTGCTCCTCCACGCCTGGATGCGGGTGTTCGGCGAGGGAACCTTCGCCGTGCGGGCGCTGTCCGCCGTGTTCGGAGTGACGGCCCTCCCCCTCATGTGGTTGGCCGCCCGCCGGGTGGCTGGGCCGCGGGCTGCCTGGGCCGCGCTCATCCTGCTGGCGGCCAGCCCGTTCGGCATCCGCTACTCCACCGAAGCGCGCATGTACTCGCTCATGGTGGTGCTGGTGCTGGTCGCCTTCCTGGCCACGAGCCGCCTGCTCGAGGGCGGCGGGCGACGGCCGCAGCTCGTGCTCGCCGTGGCCACCGGCCTCACTCTCCTTACGCACTACTGGGCTCTCTACCTCCTGGTGGCGACCGTCGCCGCCCTCGGGCACGTCGCCTACCACGGCTCGGAGCCGGGGCGCGGAGGAGCCCGTCGGGCGCTGCTCGCCATCGGTGCCGGCTGTCTTCTGTTCCTGCCGTGGGTCCCGTCGTTCCTCCACCAGCTGGCTCACACGGGCGCGCCCTGGGGCCGGGCGGCCGGGTTCCGCACCGCCTTTGACGCGGTCACCGAGTTCGCCGGGGGCTACTGGAACCCGGGCATCCCCCTGGGTCTCCTCTACTTCGGGCTGATCGTCCTGGCCGTGCTGGGGTGGGGGGTCGACCGGCGCCGGATCGTCCTCGAGCTCCGGCCCCGCGCCCTCGCCGCCGCCCTCGCTGCCGTCGCCTTCGGCACGCTCGTTCTCGGCGTGGTCGCCAGCAAGGTGACGGGGTCGGCCTTCGCCAGCCGGTACGCGGCGATCTTCTTCCCGCTCGTCCTGCTGCTGGTCGCCCTGGGCACGGAGGTCTTCGTCCATCCCGGCGTCTTCCGCGCCCTTCTCGCCATCGCCGTGGTCCTCGGTCTGTGGGCGAGCTACCCGAACGTTGTCCGCGAGCGGACCAGCGCCGCCGCTGTGGCATCGGCCATCGAGGAGGATGCCGTCCCGGGGGACGTCGTCGTCTACTGCCCGGATCAGCTCGGCCCGTCGGTGAGCCGCGAGCTGGATGCACCCGGCGTGGTCCAGTTGACCTTCCCGCGGGCCGCCCACCCGGCCCTGGTGGACTGGGTCGACTACCGCGACACGGTCGACCTCGCCCGGCCGTTCGACTTCGCCCAGACGGCGCTGGCCGCGGCCGGAAGCAACGACATCTGGGTGGTGTGGGCCCCGGCGTACCGGACATTCGGCATCAAGTGCCAGCGGATGATGGAGTGGCTGAACGAGGTCCGCCCCGGGAACCGGATGCTGGTGAGGGTCTCGACGAAGTACTTCGAGCGGCCCGGGCTGGTGCGGTACCGGGCCGCCCCCCGCCCTGCCGGCTGATCAGGGCTTCTCCCGCCAGAGGGCGATCCGGAGGCGTACGAGGCCGAGCACGGTGCGCGGGATGCGCTTGACGATGGAGCTCCGGGACGGGCGCCGCTCCTCGACCACCACGGGGATCTCCGTGACGGCGAGCCCGGCCCGCTCCGCTCGCAGCACGAGCTCCGTGTCGAACAGGTCGGTGCCGTACCGGCAGGCGGCGGCCAGGTCCTTCAGAGGTGCCCGCCGGACGACCTTGATCCCGTGGGTGTCGGACACCGTCAGCCCGAAGCCGACCTTCAGGATCTGGGAGAAAACCGTGGTGACGAGCCGCCGGCTCCAGGCCCGGGTGTCCCGCGACCCTGCCCCGCGCTTGCTCCCGATGACCAGGTCCGGTCCGTCGGCGGCCTCGAGGGCGGCCACCGCCCGGTCAAGGAAGGAGAACTCGTAGTAGTCCACGTCGAAGATCACGACGAGGTCGCCCGCCGCCTCCAGGAAGCCGGTGCGGAGCGCCCCCCCGTAGTCGGCGTGGTGCCAGGTGAGGGTGCGCACCTCGGGGACCTCGACGGCCAGCCGTGCCGCGATCGCGGGCGTGGCGTCGGTGGAGCCGTTCTCGACCACGACGACCTCGAACTGCTGGTCACGGGCGCGCAGCTCCCGCACTACGTCCCGCACAGAGGCTTCGAGCAGGCCTTCCTCGTTGTGGGCGGGCATCACCACCGAGAGCACAAAAATGAGCGTAGGCGAGAAGGCCCTGCCGCCCCCCACTACTCTTGTTCTGGCCCCCCGAGGAAAGGAACCATGTCTCTCGACGCCATCTTCAAGGCTTACGACGTCCGAGGAGTCGTTCCCGACCAGCTCGATGCGGACACGGCGAGGTCCATAGGTTGGGCGTTCGCCCGTTTCGCCGACGCTCCCAAGGTCATCGTCGCGAGGGACATGCGTCCTTCTGGTGAGGACCTGGTGAAGGCGTTCTCTGACGGCGTCACTGCAGCCGGGGTCGACGTCATCGATCTCGGCCTGGCTTCCACCGACCTCATCTACTTCGCCGCCGGCCACCTGGACGCTCCCGGCGCCATGTTCACCGCCTCCCACAACCCGGCCAAGTACAACGGCATCAAGCTCTGCCTGGCTGGGGCCAAGCCCGTCGGGCAGGACTCCGGGCTGGCCGAGATCAAGGCCATGGCCGAGGAGGGCCCGGGTGATCCGGTCGACGAGCGCGGGTCGGTCTCACAGCAGGACCTGCTCGACCTGTACGCCGACCACGTCCGCTCCTTTGCCGACAAGGACAGCCTGCGGCCGCTCCGCGTCATCGCCGACACGGCGAACGGGATGGGTGGCCTGGTCGTGCCCCGGGTCTTCGAGGAGCTGCCGTTCGAGCTGGAGGTCCTCTTCCCCGAGCTCGATGGCAACTTCCCCAACCACCCACCCGACCCGATCCAGTCCGAGAACCTCAAGGCCCTCCAGTCGCGGGTCCTGGAGACGAACGCCGACGTGGGGCTCGCCTTCGACGGCGACGCCGACCGGGTCTTCCTGGTCGACGACAAGGCTCAGCCCATCTCGGGCTCGACCACGACGGCGATCGTGGCCAAAGCGATGCTCGAGAAGTACCCGGGCTCGAGCATCATCTACAACCTGATCTGCTCCAAGTCCGTGCCCGAGATCATCGAGGAGAACGGCGGGAAGCCCATTCGGAGTCGGGTCGGGCACTCCTTCATCAAGGCGGTCATGGCCGACACCGACGCCGTCTTCGGCGGCGAGCACTCCGGCCACTACTACTTCAGGGACAACTACCGGGCCGATTCCGGACTCGTGGCCGCGGTCATCGTGCTCGAGCAGCTGTCCAAGAACAGCGAGCCCCTGTCCGAGT
>JALZEC010000123.1 GCA_030862235.1 Actinomycetota bacterium
CCCGGACGGCGAGCGTGCGCTTGCCGGCAGCCCGGTCGCTGTCCACGTCCCGCAGGTTGTTGACCAGCAGGATGGCGCACGCCCCCAGGCCCACGGGCACGGCGGCGGCAACCGCCAGCCACGGCACGCGCTCGAGCTGGACGAGGGCCGACCCGCAGGTGGCAACGAACCCGAAGAAGACCAGCACCATCACCTCCCCCAGCCCGGCGGAGGCATACGGCCTGGGCCCGCCGCTGTAGAGGGCAGCGGCCAGGACGCATGCCGCGCCCACCAGGACGAGACGCCAGTCCACGGCCAGGGCCAGGGCGATCCCGGCAACCGAGGCCACGGCGAAGGACAGCAAGGCCGCCCGTTTCACGGCCGCGGGCGGCACCAGCCCCGACGCGGTCAGCCGCAGAGGTCCCCGCCGGTGGCGGTCCACCCCCCCGCACCCCGTCGGAGTAGTCGTTGGCGTAGTTCACCCCCACCTGGAGGGCGACGCTCACCACCAAGGCGGCCGCTGCCCGCCAGGCCATCAGCGCGCCGTAGCGGGAGGCGACTGCCGTCCCCACCAGGACAGGCGCAACCGAGGCGCCCAGGGTGCGGGGCCGGGCCCCCGCCAGCCACAAGCGCCAACCGGTGGGGGGTGGCGCCCCCGCCGCGGTCAAGGGCGCTTGGGGAAGCGGCTGAAGTCGGGCGGGCGCTTCTGGACGTAGGCGTCCCGCCCCTCCTGGGCCTCTTCAGACAAGTAGTAGAGGAGGGTGGCGTCACCCGCCAGCTGCTGGATGCCGGCCAGCCCGTCGGTGTCGGCGTTGAACCCCGCCTTGAGCAGCCGCAGGGCCAGCGGGCTGTGGCGGAGGATCTTCCGGCACCAGGCCAGCGTCTCCGCCTCCAGGTCGTCGAGGGGCACGACTTTGTTGACCAGTCCCATGGCCAGCGCCTGGGGGGCGTCGTACTGGTCGCACAGGAACCAGATCTCCTTGGCCTTCTTGAGCCCCACGGTCCGGGCCAGCAGACCGGCGCCGTAGCCCCCGTCGAACGACCCGACCCGAGGGCCGGTCTGGCCGAACCGGGCGTTGTCGCCGGCCACGGTCAGGTCGCAGACCAGATGGAGGACGTGGCCGCCACCGATGGCGTAGCCGGCCACCATGGCGATTACCGGCTTGGGCAGGCGCCGGATCTGGATCTGGAGGTCGAGGACGTTGAGCCGGCCCACGCCCTTCTCGTCGACGTACCCGTCGTCGCCCCGTACCTTCTGGTCGCCTCCCGAGCAGAAGGCGAGGGGCCCTTCCCCGGTGAGGATGACCACTCCGACCTCAGGATCGTCCCGGGCCCGGTCGAAGGCGTGCGACATCTCGAACACAGTCGTGGGCCGGAAGGCGTTGCGCACCTCGGGCCGGCAGATCGTGATCTTGGCCATTCCCTCGGCCGTGTCGTAGCGGATGTCCTCGTAGTCGCCGCGGGTCTCCCACTTCACCGGCGCTGCGTCCATGGGTGTCAGTACTCCTAGAGCGGTCACTCCTACGACGGCTAACGGTACTCGGAGGCTGGAGTCAAAGCCGAAGACCGCAGATGACCGGAAGTCGCAAGAGGAAAAGGAGCAAGAAGGCCGGCAAGGGCTGAGGGGGCGGCGTCGCCGCTCCCTCAGTGTGACTGGAGAATGGCGTCGTCGCGGAAGTCGGCGAACAGGGCGTCAGCGGCCGGGTCCAGGAACACCACCGACTGGTTCGCCGCCCGCCCCAGCGTTCCCGGCACGGTGACGGCGTGCACGTCCTCCGCATCGATCGACAGGGCCAGCCGTCCCAGTCGGTAGAGGTCGCCCAAGCCGGCACCGTCGACGCGGCCGTAGCGGAGCAGGACAGCCAGCCACTGGAGCGTCTTGACCACGTCCGGCTCCTCGGCCCGCAGCTTGGCCAGGCCGGCGATGATAAGCAGGCCCTGGTGCTCCGTGCGGCGGAGGTCTCCGCCGGGGATGCCCCGGTTCCGGGAGAAGGCGAGGGCGCCGCTTCCGTCCAGGTGGTTCAGCCCCGCCTCGAAGAACGCCCCCGAGTTGGCGTCGGCCATGCTGAACGGCACGTCCACGTCCACACCACCCAACTCGTCGACCATGCCGGTGAATCCCTCGAACCCGGTAGTCACGACGAACGGGATCTCCACGCCGACCAAGTTGGCCACCGCTCGGGCCTGGAGCCGAGGCCCCCCCATCAGGTGAGCGGCGTTGATCTTGTCCGTCCCGCGCCCGGGCACGGACACCCAGCTGTCCCGAGGGATGTTGAGGATGCTGGCCTTCCGGGCGTCCGCGTTGACGCCGATCAAATGGAGAGCGTCACCCCGCCCGACCGGCTCACCGGGACGGGCGTCGGTGCCGACCACCAACACGAAGAACGGACGGTCGGGCGGAGGCGGGAAGCTGGCCTCGTCCACCCGGTGGATCTCGAAAAGAGCCTCGCCGATGACCGCGTCCAACCCTCGCAAGGAGACGGCCGACGCCAGACCCAGGCCGAGGAGGACAGGGACGAGGACCGCGGTCAGGATGGCCAGGACCCGCCGCTTCATGAGAGGCCCGTCGTGGCCGTGTGTTCCCCCGTGTCCTTGCTGACCCGGATCTCGTAGCCGGTGATCTTCCAGGTGGCACCGTCGGGTTCCAGCTCCACGTTCCCGAAACGCTCGACTGTCAGCGGGACCGTTCCGACGACGCCCTTGACGACGGTCACGATGCTGGCCGTCGCAAACCCTGCCTCGCCCCCACGCCCGGCGAGCACCGCCACCTTGGCCGAGGCCTTCTCCAGCACGAGTCCCCCGAGAGGAGGCAGGCCCTCGTCGACCAGGGCCGCCCGGTCCGGGCCCGCTACCCGCTCGGCCGCCGCGCCGGCGAACACGGGAGAGAGGTCCTCGGCCGGCCCGCCGGACTGGAGTGGAGCGAGAACGGCCATGTCCAGGTACCGGTCGAGCGCCGCCGCTACCCGGTCCCGCACCGGCCCGAAGGAATCAGGCGTACCTTCGGCGGCGGCGACGTCGAACGTCTCGATCTCGAACCGCTCCGGAGGGGCGGGAAGGGCGGTGGTGGGCGCGGCGATCGTCCCCCCGGCGGCGGGGCCGGACGCGGGCGGCGGAGAGGTCGGGGGGGAGCCGGAGCAGGCGGCGGTGAGCAGTGCGAGGGCGGAGAGCCCCAGCCCCCGGACAGCGCGGCGCATTCGGGCGAAGTGAACCAGGCCCCGCGGTCCCTGTCCAGGCGGCGACGACCCCCGACGGACCAGGAGAAGGGGGGCTAGCACCACCATTGAAGACGCCAGCCAGCAGGCTTTACCCCCCCGCCTTTGGTGCCGACAATGCACCTATGACCGCTCGCGAAGGCCGCCGTCCAGCCAGTCTCAGTCGCCCTTCCCTCGTCCTTGCGGTGGGCTCGTCCGCGGCCGTGGCGGCGGCAGCGGTCGCCAGCCACAACCCTGGTCCCCCCGAAGTCGCCGGCGGCTTGGTTGTGGCCGGCACGATCGTGGCGCTGAACACGCGCAACCGCTCCTACGCCCGCCCCCACGTGCTCACCGCACTGCCGGCGGCCGAGGGAGACGTCCACATCGCCGCCGCCCGGGCTCGCAGCATGGCCGCCCACCCGGCGGGAACGGCCAAGCAGTCCGACGCGGCGTAGGCGGTCCCGGGCCGGCGGTAGCCGCCCGGTCCTTCGCGACTAGGAACGCCAGCGGGTTGTTCGCCAGCCGGTCGACCGATGGCGGCGGGCTGTGAGGTTGTACTTAGTTGAGCCGCGCCCGGAGCGCTACCGCTTCGGCGAGGAGCGACGACGCCTGCGTTGGCACAGTCTCGGCCAGCTCTTCGAGGGCTTCGGCCGCCTTGTCGAACTGCCCGGTTGATCCCAGGACCCGGGCCAGCTCACGCCGCTCGATCGGGGGGACGCCGGGGATGGCCAAACGGAGGGCGAACACCCACGCAAGGGCCTCGAGGTTGCCCCGAGTGGCATAGATCGCCTTGAGGTTCGCCAGCATGCGTCCCAGGATCGCCCGCGGGCCCACCGGGTCGAGGTAGGTCTCGAGGAACGGCGTGCTGGCCCCGTTGACCA
>JALZEC010000126.1 GCA_030862235.1 Actinomycetota bacterium
ACAGCTCGGCGGTGTGGAAGCCGGCGGCCGACGGGAACGTGCGCCCGGCCGCACCCGCCGCGTAGTTGGAGAGATGGGGCGCATAGCGGGCGTGGCGGGTGATGGAGTAGTGCCAGCCCGTGGTGCCCCCCATGGCGCTCAGCACGAGCATCCGTTCGAGCTCGCTGAGCGGCACTGGGTCGCGGGACGACCGGTAGGCGAGGGGCCCGTCGGGGATCTCGTCGCCCAGAGCGAAGCGCCGGGACCGGCGACCGAACAGCGCCTCCACCAGCGGAAAAGCGGCCAGCTCCCGGAGCGCCTCGGTCTCGGTGCGGGCCTGGTCCATGGTCATCGTGACCCTCCCGTGTTCGATGCGCCGCAGTCTGCCATCGCCTCGTACAGCCGGCTCGAGGTTGCCGAGTCGCGCTGGGACCGAACCGCTGGAGGCGTTCGCTGACACAGTGGAGTTGTGAGCGGGGGATGGAAACAGACCACCGACGGCGGACTGCTGGGGGCCATCGCCGATGGTGACCGAACCGCCTTCGACGAGCTCTACGCCCGGCACTTCGCCTGGCTCCACCTCCGGCTCTCGCGCCGGTGCGCCGATCCCAGCCTGGTCGAGGAGGCGATCCAGGACACCTTCGTCGCCATCTGGAGGAAGGCCGGCTCCTATCGAGGGCAAGGCGAGGTGGGAGCCTGGGTGTGGGGCATCGGCATCCGCCAGCTGCTCAACCGCATGCGCCGGCGGAAGACGCCCGCATGGCACCTCATGCTGCGGTCGGACCGGCTGGTCTCGGCTGAGGACACCGTCCTCCTGGGCCTTGAGCACGGCGACCTGGCAGGGGCGATCGACAGGCTCTCGCCGGAGCTGCGGGCCGTCGTCCAGGCCACGGTGGTCGACGGCCTCACCACTCGGGAGGCCAGCCGAGTCCTGGGTGTGCCCAGCGGCACGGTGAAGACCCGAATGATGCGAGCCCGACAACAGCTGCGAGAGGCCCTCACATGACCTGGCACGTCGACACCACCCTGCTCCGCCGTTACGTCTCGGATCAGCTGAGCGATGCCCGTATGGCGTCGGTGGAGATGCACGTCACCTCCTGCCCCTCCTGCCGGGCCCTCGTCGTCGCCCAGAGCGACGACGCCGCCCGTCGACGGGTGAAGCAGGCCATCGACGAGAGCCTGGACACCCCACGGATGGGATGGGTTGAGCGGGGCCTGGTCCGAATGGGGCTCGACGAGCGCGACGCCCGTCTCATCGGGGCCACCCTCTCCCTGCACGGGTCCTGGCTCGCCGCCTGCGTCCTCGCCCTCGCCTTCGCGGCGCTGGCCACCTCGGTCGGTCCCGAACGGGCGGGCCTGGCCGCCTTCCTCGTGGTTGCTCCCCTGGTTCCGCTCCTGGGCGTGGCTCTGGCCTTCGGGCCCAGGGTCGATCCCACCTACGAGATCGCCATGGCCGCCAGCCTGCCCTCCACCCGCATCGTCCTTCTCCGCACCTTGGCCGCGACCGCGCCCACCATGCCGGCGCTTGCTCTCCTGTCCCTGCTCCTACCGGCAGGCTGGACTCTGTCCTTCGCCTGGCTGCTTCCCGCGGCCGGGCTAGCCGCCGCGACGCTGGCCCTGGGAACAGTCATGTCCCTCAACCGGGCGGCCGCCGGACTGGCCACCCTCTGGCTGGCCGGGGCGACCATCGGGTTCTCGACCGCCCCGCGAACGAGCGGCGAAGCGTTCGCCAAGGGCTTCGCCGCCTTCCGCCCGTCGGGGCAGCTGCTGTTCGTCGCCCTCGGAGCGGCTTCCATGGTCCTGGTGGCGTTGCGCCGGGCCGAGTTCGAGACTGTGAGGTGAAGGCCATGAGCTCGACCGTCGTCGCCGAAGGGGTGGTCAAGCGCTACCGCTCTAAGACCGTCCTCGACCACATGGACCTGACCGCGGGAGCCGGGATCACCGGCCTCCTGGGGCCGAACGGGGCGGGCAAGACGACCCTGCTGCGGATTCTGGCCACCGTGCTGCGGGCCGAAGATGGTCGGATCCGGCTCTTTGGGCTCGACCCGTCCGATGGGGAGCAGCGCAGGCAGATCCGCCGCCGTCTCGGCTACCAGCCTCAGGAGCCGGGCTTCTTCCAGAACTTCACAGTGATCGCCTTCCTCGACTACGTGGCCATCCTCAAGGAGCTGGCCGGACGCGACCACCGCCGCCGGGAGGTCCGCCGGGTCATCGACCTGGTTGACCTGGGCGCTGTGGCCAACCGCAAGATCCGCAAGCTGTCGGGTGGCATGCGCCGCCGGGTGGCGCTGGCCCAATCCCTTCTTGGCCGGCCCCAACTCCTCCTGCTCGACGAGCCCACTGCGGGGCTCGACCCCGAACAGCGGCTCCGGTTCCGGGAAGTGGTGTCCCAGGTGGCGACCGAGCACACCGTGGTCCTCGCCACCCACCAGACCGACGACGTGGCCGCGGTCTGCGACCGAGTCGTCGTCCTCCACGAGGGCCAGGCCCGCTTCTCCGGG
The DNA here is from genome assembly GCA_030862235.1 of Actinomycetota bacterium. GTDB lineage: Bacteria > Actinomycetota > Acidimicrobiia > Acidimicrobiales > AC-14 > JALZEC01. The sequence goes on from JALZEC010000126.1 coordinate 2,481, forward strand.
ACGCCGGGAGAACTGGGAGCGCTGGCTGAGGGCCGGGTGTGGGTGGCCGGGGGCCCGGACGCCGCCGCCCGCCTCTCATGGCGAATGGGTACCGGCCAGCACCGCGTGCTCGGCGATCCGCCGGCCGGTGCCGAGCTCGCTCCGCCCACCATCGAAGACGGTTACCTGCTGCTGGTCGGCCGGGCCGCCGAGACGACCGGGGAGTTGGTATGAACATCATCACCGCTGGTCCCCAGCGGGTTACCGAGCGTCCGAGGTCCCGCACGCAGTCCGTCCTGGCCCTCGCCCGGGTCGAGTCCGGCCGCATGCTCCGCCACCCCGCCTTCCTCGTCGGCCTGGCCGCCAGCGTCGCCAGCGTCCTGATCCGCCCTGGGGCTGAGGAGTGGGGTGGTCAGGGTCACTATGGCGCGTCGACAGCTTGGACATTCGTGTGGATGGGCACGCTGGTGGGCGCGGCGCTTTGTGCCGGGCGCCAACGACTCGTGGCTGACCCGGATCTCTTTCCCGCCACTCCGCTCACACCCGCCGACCGTGTCATGGGAACCGCGCTCGCCCTGCTCGGACCGGCCCTCGCAACGGCCGCCGCCGTCGCCGTCGCTGCCCTCCTGAACGCGCGGGCGGGCGGGTTCACGCTCGGCGACGAGGGCTACACCCGGTCGTTCAACTCCGGCTTCATCGAGCTGGCGCAGCCCGTGCTGCTGACCGTCCTGGCCGGTGTCGTGGGCATCACTGTGGCCCAGGTCCGTCGGGCGCGCCTCGCCGCCTTGCTCATCGCGGTCATGGTGGTCTTCTTCGGAGGGACCGTCATCTGGGCCTTCCAGGCCCACCCCGTCCGGGTGCTCCACCCCTTCATGTACCCGACGTACGAGCAGCGGCTGCCCGACACCTTCAATCCCGGGGGATGGGAGGCGGACGATGCGCCGCTCCTCCCTCCTGACGAGTGGACGTCGTTCTGGCGGGAGGTCCGCTTCGACACCCCGGCCCTCGGCTGGCACCTGGTCTACGTCGGCGGCCTCATCCTGCTCGGGGTGTGGCTGGCGGCCCGAACAGCCGATCGGGGAGAGCATGCCGACCGCATCCGGTGGCTGCTCTACGCCGGGCTTCCCCTCCTGCTCGTCGGCGGCGTGACGCAGGTACTCACGGCCGGCACCAACCCTTGAGTGGACTCCTCGCCGGAGCCGACGTATGGCGTGGCACCATCCGTGCCATCCGCTGGTCGCCGATCCTCGCGACGCCGTTAGCCGCCAGCTCGACCCTGGTGGCGCTCCGTTTGATCGCCGGCCCGGCGGCGGCGGGGCGATTGCAGGTCGTGGAGGAACTGGGGCTGGCGTTCACCGCCGTGGCCGTCGCCTTTCTCGCTGACGACGTGACCAGCGAGGCCTCGCCCGCGGTCCCCGTCGAAGCGCCCGCCCGTCTTCGACTCCGGCTGGCGGTCGGGGTGCCGGCCGTGGCGATGGGCTGGCTGCTGGTGCTGGCCGTTTCCGACCGGGTCATCCCGGGCGGCCTTCTCGATCATGCCTCCGGGAGCGCCGTGGCCAGCGTGGGCCTCGCCGCGACGGCCCTGGCCATGGCGGTCGTTGCCCGCCGGACCCGCGCCGCAGTCTCGCCGGGTGCCGTGGGGGTGGCCTCGGTCGCCACCGTGGGATTGGCCTCCCTGGCCGTGCCCACAGCCTGGATCGAGGCGCTTCCGCCGCCTGAAGCGGCCTGGCCGGTGCTCATCGCGCTCGCTCTGCTGACTATCGCCGTGGCCGGTCGAGAGCCGTCCCCCGTCTGAACGGCTGCCGGCCATCCGGGATAGCTCCGGGGACGTCGGGCGATGGGGGAACGGACAGGTGCGCGCCCCCACCGACCACCCATGCACCCGGCCGCGCGTGACAACAACGGTCCACGGAGCTCATATCAGCCACGTGGCAGAGCGACCTCGAGGACCTGGACGCCCCGCAGGTCGAGCCAGGCCCGGTCGGGTGAGCGGACCACCCGTAACTGCACGGCTTGGCACGTGGCGCACCGCAACACGGCCCCCGGGGCCTCGAGGTACGCATGCAGCTCAGCGAGCGGTCTGATGTCCCCGCATACAGCGCACGTCGTGCGGGCAACGGTCACGTCGAACACGAACAGCTCCGCCAACCGGCCCGCAGCTGCGTTTCCGTCCAATCGGGCATCGTGCACGTCAGCCTCCTGTAGGTCCGAACCGCTCGGTCTTGACATTGGTCGGGGCGTGGCCGAGCCCGACCAGGGCATCGGCGACGTCCTCCACGAACGATGTAGGACCGCACACGTAGCAGGCAGGTCCCGTCGAGGCCGGCCAGCCCACCGCTTCCAGGAGTGCGGCATCGACTCGGCCCAGCCGGCCTGCCCACCTCTCCGGCTGCTCCCGGGTGAGGGTGATGGTGAGACCGCGATGCGGATCTTTCGCCAGCCGCTCGAGCTCGTCCCGTTAGAGGACGTCGCCGATTGTGCGGGCCGAGTACACCAGGTGCATGTCGACCTCGGAACCGAGCGCGGCGTGGTGGCGCATCATGGCCATCAGCGGCGCAACACCGGAACCTCCCCCCACGAGGAGGACGGGCCGGCTGTCCCGGCCGTCCCAGACGAAGTAGCCACCGATCGGACCCCGAAGCTCCAGCTGGTCGCCGACGTCGAGCACCGTCGTGAGGTACGGCGACACCTCGCCGTCGTCGATCCGCTCGATCATGAGCTGGATGCGCTCGGCGCCGGGCGCCGACGCGATCGAGTAGCTCCGCTCGGCCGAGTAGCCGTCCTCGGCGGTGAGGCGAACATCGACGTGCTGGCCTGCCCTGTGCCCGGGCCACTCGGGCACGTCGAGATGCACGGTGACCGCCTGGGGCGTCTCGGGGACGGTCTCGGCCACGGTGCCGACGAGCCACCGCACCGGTCAGTCGCCCCAGTAGCGCTGCTGGAGCCATGGATCGCCGCGGTTGTGGTAGCCGAGGCTCTCCCAGAATCCGGGCTCGTCCTCCGCCAGCAGCCGGAGGCCACGTACCCATTTGGCGCTCTTCCACAAATAAAGGTGGGGAACGAGCAGGCGGGCCGGCGCGCCGTGCTCGGGTTCGAGGTCGCTCCCCTCGTAGGCGAACGCCACCCACGCCCGGCCGTCCAGCAGGTCCTCGAGGGCGAGGTTGGTCGTGTAGCCGCCATCGCAGAAGGCGAGGGCGAACTCGGCGCTCGTCTCAATGCCGTCGAGAAGCGAGTCGACCGGCACGCCCCGCCAATGGGTTCTCAGCTTCGACCACTTGGTGACGCAGTGGATGTCGACGGTGATGTCCTCCGCCGGCAGGGCCCGGAACTCCGGCCACGTCCATCGGGCTGCCACCC
>JALZEC010000129.1 GCA_030862235.1 Actinomycetota bacterium
TGTTGTTCTCGTAGCCCGGAAGGGCCACCCGCACCCGGGTCACCGGCTGCCCGGTGGCGGCCGGACTCACGCCCGTCACGACCAGAGCCAGGCCAAGCAGGAACAGGCTCATCCGACGCTTCATGTGATTCTCCTTTGCTTTGCGTGCTGGCAACTGGTCACCCGCCCATGTAGACGAGGTGGGACCGTCCTTCGGCCACCTCGGTCAGGATGTCGGCCAGGTCGCGGCGGACTCCGCCAATGGTCGACATGTCGGCGTCCGAGACCCCACGGGCCTCCAGGCACCCTGGTCAGAGCGACACCAGGAACGGGCCGCTCGCTGCGCTTCTCGCCCGGTCGCGCAGCTCCTCCCCGAGAGGCGAGTCGGCGTAGGTGTCCAGGTGGGCGACGCGCACGCCGTCGCCGGCCAGGCGGACCTCGGCTTCGAGGCCAACCTTGGCCGCAGTGCTGGCGAAGTGATACGCCGTCCGCGCCGGCTTGGGGTTCTGGCGCGGATCGGCCGAGGCGAAGAATATGAGTTTCTTGCGTTCCATGGGCATCCTCCTGGTGCCTAGATCTCCCCCTCGCTGGCTGCGAGGAGGGACTCCGTGTACTCGTGCTGTGGTGAGCCGATGAGGGCCTCGGTCTCCCGGCACTCGACCAGCCGCCCTTCGTGCATCACCGCGATCTGGTCACACACGTAGCGGGCGAGAGCCAGATCGTGGGTGATGAACACGAAGGCGGTGCCGAGCAGGTCGCGCATGCCCGTGATGAGCTCTAGTACGCCCGCCCGGAGGGAGGCGTCGAGCATGGACGTGGGCTCGTCGGCCACCGCCAGGCGGGGGCGGGCGACCAGGGCCCGGGCCATGGCCACCCGCTGGCGCTGGCCGCCGGAAAGCTCGTGGGGGAAGCGACGGGCGAAACGCTCCGCCGGGACCAGGCCGACATCGCGTAGCGCCTCGAGCATCCGTGACCGGCGCTCAGGCTTCGGCACGCGGGCGATGACCAGCGGCTCGGCGATGATGTCGGCCAGGCGGAGGCCGGGGTGCAGCGCCTGGTAGGGGTCCTGCAGGATGAGGTGCATCCGCTGGCGGGCGCGGCGCAGGGCCCGCTCCCGCAGTCGGGCCAGGTCTATCCCCTCCACCAGTACCTCGCCCTTGTCCGGACGGTCGAGTCCGAGGATCAGCCGGCCGACGGTACTCTTGCCCGCACCGCTCTCGCCCACGAGGCCCAGGATCTGGCCCGGGTACAGAGTGAGCGAGACGTCGTCCACCGCCACCACCGGCGCCAGGTCGCGCCGGAAGGCCACCGGCCGCCGGAAGGCCTTGGTCACCCCGCGCAGCTCGAGAACAGGGTCCGGCCGCTCGGTCGGCGTCGACCGGAGCCCGTTCAATGCTTGTCTCCGATGAGGCAGGCGTCGCGGTGTTCGGGAGTCCGCTCTTCCAGCGGCGGGAGGAGTTGCGGGCAGGCCTCGAACGCCTCTGGGCACCGCGGATGGAAGGGGCACCCGCTGGGTGGGTTGGCCAAGTCGGGCGGGTCGCCAGGGATGGAGGCGAGCGGCTCCTTGGGGCCCCGCAGCGAGGGAAACGCCCGGAGGAGCTCCCGGGTGTAGGGGTGCCGGGGCCGGGCGGTGACCACCGAAGTGGTCCCGGTCTCCACCGCCCGCCCGGCATACATGACCAGCAGGTCGTCGGCCACCCGGGCCACCATCGGCAGGTCGTGGGAGATCAGCACGATGGTCAGCCCGAAGCGGTCGCGCAGGTCCAGCAGCAGCCGCAGGATGCGGGCTTGGGTGATCACGTCCAACCCGGTGACGGGCTCGTCGGCCACCAGCAGGGTGGGCTCGTTGGCGATGGCCATGGCGATCACCACCCGCTGGCGCATCCCCCCGCTCAGCTCGTGGGGATAGGCCCCATGGCGCGCCGCTGGGATCCCCACTAGATCAAGCAGCTCATGAGCTCGGCGGGTCGCAGCGGCCGGCTCCCGGATACGGGCGGCTGCTTCGGCCACCTGGTGCAGGACGGTGTAGGCCGGGTTCAGGGCGTTCATGGCGCTCTGGGGGATGAGGGCAATCTCCCGGCCCCGGACCTGGGCCATCTGGGAGCGCTTGAGCAGCCGAAGATCGCGACCGTTGAGGGCCACCTCGCCGCCCACCACCCGTCCGGGTCTGCGGACGAGACCGAGCAGGGCCATGGCCAGTGTGCTCTTGCCGCTTCCCGACTCGCCCACCAGCCCCACGATCCGTCCCGGACGGGCTCGGAAGCTGAGCCCCTCGACCGCCCGCACGGGCTCGGACGTCGTCTCATAACGGACCGTGAGGTTCCGTACGGACAGGGTGACCGGGTCCTGCCCGTCGGAGGCCGGTGGTGGCAGCACCACGGCGCCCCGCCGACGGCGGCGGACCGCCGGGCGGGTGCCGGCGCGGGCCAGCCGGGGGTCGGCCCACTCCTCGATGGCGTAGCCGAGGAAGGCGAACCCGAGAATGGCCACCGTCAAGGCCAGACCGGGAGGGAGGATCCACCAGACCCAGGCGTCGGTGAGGATGGCGTTGCGGCTATTGGCGAAGTAGAGGGTGGTCCCCCAGCTGATGCGGTTGGTGTCCCCCAGACCGAGGAAGGACAGCGACGCCTCGATGAGCACCGAGATGTTCGCTGCCCGCACGAATTGAGCGGCGGCGAGCGGCGCGATGCGGGGAAGGATGTGCCGCCCGACTATTCGGGCGCTGGAGGCGCCCATGGCCTTGGCCGCCAGGACGTGCTGGAACTCTCGCACCTTGATCACCTGCGAGCGCAGCACGCGGGCCGGCCGAGCCCAGATGACGGTCCCAATGACAACCACCGTGGTGAACAGGCTCCGGCCGAAGAATGCGGCCAGGACGATAACCAGGACAAGGAACGGGAAAGCGAGGGTCAGGTCGACCACCCGCATCAGGACCTGCTCGAGCTTCCCTCGCCAGTAGCCGGCCACGAGGGCCACCGCCAGCCCGATGCCTACGGCGATCGTGGCCGAGAGTAAGGCGATGACGAGGGAGACCCGGGTGCCGAAGAGCAGCTGGGCGAACAGGTCGTGGCCGACGTCGTCGGTGCCCAAGGGGTGGGCCCGGCTGGGTGACTCGAACGGGCGGCCCTGAGGGACGAGGGGGTCGTGCCCGGCGATCGTGGGCGCAAAAACGGCCGCGACTACCAGAATCACCAGGAGGATCCCGCCGACGACGGCCAGCCAGAGCGACAGGGTCAGCGATCGGCGACGCTCGGGAGTCTCGACCGGGACGTTGGGTGGAGCCGCCGGCTCGACGTCACTGAGGTGACCGATCTCGCTCATCGGGTTGGACTGGTCATGCGGCCAGGGGCTGCGGCCGCCGCACGCGGGGGTCGAGCAGGGGATAGAGCAGGTCGTTGACGAAGTTGGCTACTACCACCCCGATGGCGAGGAGCAGGAACGCCCCTTGAAGCACGGGATAGTCGCGGGCCAGCACGCTCTCGTAGATCAGCCGGCCGAGGCCGGGATAGGAGAACACGGTCTCCACCACCGCCGCGCCACCCACGAGGGACCCCAGGTTGATGAGGGTGACGGTGGACACCGGGAGGAGGGCGTTGCGTTGAGCGTGGCGGCGCACCTGCTGATCGGTGAGGCCCTTGGCCTCGGCCATGAGGACGTAGTCCTCCTGGAGCTCGGAGACGAGGGCGGAGCGGGACACCAGGTAGACCGGGCCGAGGTTGGCCAACGTGAGGGTGGTGAGGG
>JALZEC010000178.1 GCA_030862235.1 Actinomycetota bacterium
CTCCAACGGCGGCAGCGCCGGCCGGAAAAAGGGAATGTTGGCCCGCCCGGGTTCGGTCACCGGGACACTGTAGAGTGCTCGCCGCCGCCGACGCGGCTGACGCCCCACCTAGGCTCCCGTTCATGGAGGCGGAGGGAAGGGCAGAGGCGGCAGCCCCTTGCGTGGTCGACCTGTACCTCGGAGGCGACCTGGGTCAGTGGGTGCTCGGCCAACTCGGCCCGGCCCGGGTCCTGACGGTCTTCACGCTCGACGACGAGATCACCGAGGCAGCCGACCGACTCGGGCTCGACCGGCGGCGGGACCCTCCCGATCCGGACGACGTGGCCAACGGAGCGGTGGCCTTTTGCGTGCACTACCCCAAGATCTTCCCCAGTGCGCTCATCGCCAGGTACCGCAGGATGTACAACCTTCACCCCGGGTACCTTCCGTGGGGCCGGGGCTTCTACCCCGTGTTCTGGGCACTGTGGGAACAGACACCCGCTGGTGCGACGCTCCACGAGATCACCGAGGGCCTCGACAAGGGCCCGGTGGTGAAGCAGGTCCGAGTCGCCTACGGGCCGGCGGACACGGGCGCCTCTCTGCACCGGCGCGTCCGCGAGGCCGAGCGGCAGATCTTCCAGGAGGTATGGCCCCGCATCGCTGGCGGCGAGCTTCCGCCCGCCCGGCCACCCTCCACCGAAGAGGCCGGGTCGTACCACGCCAAGGCGGAGTTCCACACCCTGCGCGAGCAGGCGGACATCAGCGTCATGACGGTGCCGGACCTGCTGAGGCTCGTCCGGTCCTTCACGTTCCCAGGCTTCCCCGGGCTCGTCGTGCGACTGGGCGACCGGCGCTTCGAGCTGCGGCTGGAGGAGCGTCCGGGAGACGTGACGGCCCGCGGGCGGAGCGCGGCAGCGAGGACCGCCGAATGCGGTGGTGTGGACTTGCCTTGCCGATCAGAACGCGGTGACCCCACTGTCCCGCAAGCGCTGTAGGTAATTCCGGCACGGCGCCTCAACGAAGCGGAAGCACAGGTAGGCGACGCCGAGACACGCCGGGATCGCGACGACCCAGACCCAGGGGCGCTCGATCGGTGGTGTGTCGCCACCCAGCCTGTGGTAGAGGCACAACACCAGAGCGATGGTGGCGAAGTGGGTGACATAGATGCGGGGAGCGGACCGCCACCGGCCGAGTGTAGGCGGGGGCGACGCCAGGCGGGGCACACGAGCAGGAGCTGGCGAGCGCGCGCGAAGGCAGGGTGAGTTGACTTCGTGCTGTCGGGCGAGATGGTGCCACGGCAGGGAGTTCGGCGTGCTCGGTAGAGTGCAGCCGGGGTCATCTCCCTGACAGAGCGGCTCAAGCAAAGCCAAGCTGGAGGTTGAGAACCGTGAAGGCAGTGATTCTGGCAGGCGGCCGCGGCAGCCGCCTGAGCGAGGAGACTGTCTCCAAGCCCAAGCCGATGGTCGAGATCGGTTCCCGGCCGATCATTTGGCATCTCATGAAGCTCTACTCCGCACACGGAATCAACGACTTCATCGTCTGTCTTGGCTACAAGGGCTACCTGGTCAAGGAGTACTTCGCGAACTACTACCTCCACACCTGTGACGTCACGTTTGATATCGCCCACAACACGACCGAAGTCCATTTCAGTAACGCTGAACCTTGGCGAGTGACGCTGGTTGACACCGGGGCGGAGACCGGCACCGGGGGCCGGCTGAAGCGAGTGCTCGGGTATGTGGGCGACGAGGACTTCTGTTTCACCTACGGTGACGGTCTTTCCGACCTCGACATCACCGCGCTTGTCGCTTTTCACCGGTCCCAGGACGTGACTGCCACCGTGACCGCCGTGCAGCCCCCCGGGCGGTTCGGGTCGATGGAGCTCACCGGGGACCGAGTCGAGCGGGTTGTCGAGAAGCCATCCGGTGACGGAGCGTGGATCAACGGCGGGTTCTTCGTCCTCCGCCCTGGCGTCAAGCACTATCTGGGTGGCGACGACTGCATCTGGGAGCGGGAACCCCTCGCCCGTTTGGCCCACGAAGGCCAGCTCGCCTCCTACCGTCACAGCGGCTTCTGGCAGCCGATGGACACCGTGCGAGACCGCGATCACCTTGAGCATCTGTGGCAATCCGGAAACCCCCCATGGATGGTCGAGCGGCGGCGCACCCTGCCGGCCGACAACCAACGACCGCTTCACCGCGAGCACCCGCCTAGGGCTTGAACAACAGCCCCTGGCCGGTGGGCAGCTGAAGGAACTTCAGGCCGAGCTCACTGGCGAAGCCGTCCATCGCGTGCCGCTGCTCCTCGAAGCCAGAAAAGCCGTAGTCGTCGTGCACGACCACCGCGCCGGATACCAATCGCGGCCAGAAGAACCGAAGGGCGGCCAGCTCGGGCATAGCTGAATTCATGTCGAGCGAGAGATAGGCGATGCTTTCGGCGTCCACTTCCGACAGGCTGTCGGGAACAGCACCCCGAATGATTCGTACCGGCAGCCCACGGAACGTCTCTATGACATCCTCATAGCACTCGACGTACCTACTCAGCCTTCGGTTTCGTTCTCGTTCGGATTCGGAAAGGTACCTCTCCACCAGGCCAGAGAACGTGTCCAGCAAGTAGAGACGCTTCCTGCTGGATGCGAGGTCGATGTAGTGTGCGATCGCCCGAGAGTACCCACCTCGGTTCACACCGCATTCGACGAGCTCTCCGGGCAGTTGCTTGGCGTGCCACGCCGCCCAACAGCAGACGTAGCAGCGCCAGCGGATGTCGCTCTCATCCCACGAGCGCGTTGCGCGCCCGAGGGCGTACGCCTCGCGAAAGAGAGGGTCCTCGAGAAAGGGCGAGGCATGAACTGTCGTCACCCCGTCTTCGTTGTACTGGGTCGGACCGACGAGAGCAACCTTGTCCCCGCTGACCCGTGAGACCAGATCCTGCGCCGCAGAGAAGACCGCGTACTTG
>JALZEC010000186.1 GCA_030862235.1 Actinomycetota bacterium
GGAGGCCCTTGCGCTTGCCCCGGACCTGGAACGACCAGCAGGACTCCACGACGCTGAGCACGCAGATCAACCCCTCGGTGACGCCGTCGCGCTCGGCGATGGAGCGGGCGATCTCCTCTTTGGTCTGGGTGGGCCGGCGAGTCCGCATGTTCTCCAGGTAGATGTAGGGACGGCCCGCCTCCTCGGCGATGCGCTTGGCGTTGAGCGTGATCCTCTCGGTGGCGGCCTGGGCGTAACGGCTGAACTCCTTGAGCGGGTAACCCTGTGTCCAGAGCAGGGCGCGCATGGCGCGGGGGTTGTAGAGGCGAGTGAGATGCCCTCTGAAAATCATCCGGTCGAACATCGCCAGGCTGCCGAGGATCCGGGATCGGTGAACGTCTTCGAACGCGCCCATGGCCACTCCTGGAGCGAGATGGCCAGTTTCTCGACCACCCGAATCGTTCCGCACCGTCGCCTCACCCGGCAGGCTCCGGCCGCCCCGGTCCCATCGCCGACGAGTCATCCGCGATCCGTTTGGTTGCGGCCGGAGGCTGCCCTAAGGGCGACTGGGGCGCCCCCATGAGAACGGTCAAGCCCATCGAGCGGCGTTCGAGATGTGCAACGCCGCCACGGAGGGGGAGACCGACAGGTCGGCGACGGTCCCGGGGCTGCCGTCCCCGTGGTGTGCGAATCGGATAGGAATGCTTCATGGGTGATCTCCATGCTTTCTCGCGCCTCGTTCCTCTGGACCATGGGCTGGTGGTTGTCTCGACGGCTCGACCTGACGGCACCATTCAGTCCTCTGTCGTGAACGCCGGGGTGATTGATCACCCGGTTACCAACGAGCGCGTCGTCGCATTTGTCTCCATGGGAGCTGCTCGGCGGTTGACCAATCTTCGTGCGCGCCCCCGGGCGAATCACCCCGGCGTTCACGACAGAGGACTGAATGGTGCCGTCAGGTCGACCTGTAGAGCTGGCGGGTCCGGACGATCATCTCAAGGGAATCGACGGCTATGGGAGGGAGCATCTGGATCTCGGACGTCTCTACCTGATCGCGATCGGCTGGCTCCCGCTGCTCGCAAGTGCGCTCATCCTCGGCGGCCTCTTCATCTCCCGACGTTCTGTGCGCCGGTGAGACGAACCAACAACGGGCATTCCCGAGCGCCAACCAGCGATGACCGCCATCGTAGAGCGATGCCTTCCGAAGTGAGTCCGGCGCTCGTCGCACTTCTCGACGGACGGCCGGTGGCCGCTCCGCCACCTCCCCTCGCGGGTGACGAGGAGGTGCCGGTGGTCGTCTGGCGTGAAGGAGACGTCGCCGCCGTTCTTTGGATATCTCACGACCCAGAGGACGCCGAGGAGCCTTACTCACAAGACATCGAAGTGTTCACTCGGAGCCGCGGAAGATGGCAGTGGCACAGCAAGGGCGGATCCGACTGGCCAGCCGACTATGGGCAAAGGCCTGGGGTCGGGCGGCCGACACTGACGGGATTTGCTCAGGGTGCTCCCGGACCAGCGGGCGGGGGCCCCGTGTGGTTGGCGAGTGGAATCGCGCCGGCTGGAGTCGAACGCGTCCGCGTGACAGCTCGCCAGGCTGTAATCGAGGCGGACGTGGAACCCCTGACGGGCGCCTTCCTTATTGCCGTTGCTGCGCCTTCCGCCCTCGCCGACGTGAAGATCGAGTCCGCGGAGTGAGAGTGACACGCAGAGCCGGAGACCTGCCTCGAATGGTGTTATTCGGAGCGGCTTCCCGCTAGTCCGGGGAGCGCCATGCCGGGCAATCGGCGCACGCCTCCGCCCAGCGGTGCCCTGCCGACGTTTGCGCTCTACTCGCTGATCCCTTGGTCGCTGTCTGCCATCGTCGTTGCGGGACTCCTGGTGACGGCGTTGTTCCTGACGACTGAGGCTATTGGGAGAGGCAGCTCCTTTATTGGCCTTGGCGCCGGCATGATCAAACGGCTGCTTCGGCGGTCCTGGCCAGGTAGCGCCACGCCCACCACAGCATCGGCGCCATGACGACGTTCGAGAGCAGGACGCCGGGCCATGTGTGCGGGTCGAGAATGAGGCTCACCGCGTCGAGCACGCCGACGATGGCTGCGATGGTGATCGCCAGGTCGCGCCGCACATGGGACGACCGCCGGGCTACGGCGACCACGAGGAAGCTCCCGACGACGCTCGGGAGGAGGGCGTAGAGGCCGCCGATGAAGAAGCCGGCCAACCCAGCCAGCAAGGCCGCGCTGGGGCTCCCGGCGAGCGCCCCCACGACGATCCCGGTAAGACTGCCGATCGCCATGCCGATCGAGACCCCGGCACGGACGCTGTACCCGTAGAGCCGCACGAAGGGGCTCACGCCGGAGCCACGCGTGCCGACTGGGGGCACCACGTCGTCTTCGGTTCGGCCATCAGGAAGGCGCTGTCGGGCTCGGCCCCGGGGAGCCGTTCGAAGAAGGTCGACCGGACCTTCTCAAGGTGCAGAGGCACGATCGACCATCCGTCGACGCTCAGCCGCACCGCGTCGAAGACTGCGGTCCGCGGTGTGCCGAGTACCTCACCGGCACGCACCTGGAGAACTCGGACGCTTCTTAGACCCTCCGACCCGGGCATCAAGAAGGGTGCCCAGCCGGGGCAAACCGCCGATCGCCGCCGGCACGCCCACGATGAGGGCAGTGGCCAAACCGACAGGCGCCTGCGAGGCCGCATGGTCGTTTGCCCAGGGGGTCAGAGCCACATCGGTTCGCAACACCATGACGTCAAGTTGTACCGCGCGTAGGACCACTGCCGGTGATGCGGCGTGCCCGCTGATCAAGGGAGCGGGACGACGAGGGCCCCAGCCCGGCGGCGGGTGCACCTCGATATCCGAGGAGCAACGACAGTCCGAAAGAGGTCTTCCTCCGACGCATGCCCTCGAACTTGAGCTCATCGTCGACCGGAGGGCTGGTAGCCGGCGCGTTCTTCTGTGCGGCTATGAGCACTTGGCGGAAGCGCCCATCTCGGGCATTACCGGACGCATCACTGTGCTCGCCGGCGGCTGCGCCGACTGATCGTGAGTGACCCTCGTGTTACTCGGCCCGCAGCATGGCAGCTGGTTGCAGGCGTCTGGCCCGGCGGATGTGCCCGGCGGCGAGCGTCAGCGCAGTGAGAATCGCGACTGGGGCGACCAGCGCGAGAACGGGCACCGACACCATGGCATCGTCCGCTACGGCGATGGCCCTGGCTACCGCCTTCCAGAACAGGTTCCCCAGGGCAAGGCCGAGCGGCACCCCGGCGAGCACCCCCACCAGCGCGGTGGTGACCGCCATGACCGCGAGGGTGCTCGCTGCCTGACGGGGCGTCAGGCCCAAAGAACGGAGCACGGCGAGGTCGCTGGCTCGTCGGCGCGTGGCCAGGGATAGCGCGTGGCCCATCGTGACGATACCGACCACAGCCAGGAAGCCGCCCAGCATCCCCGGCAACCGCTCGAGCTGGCGGAGGTTGTCGACGTCGGCGGGCAGCTGCCGGCGGGCGACCTCCATGTGCTCCGCCAGCTCGCTCGCAAGCGCCTCGGCATCGGCCTCGTTCCCGGCGGCGGCGAGCGCCTCTATGTAAGGTTCGGTCAGCCCGACGGCCGCAAGCCCTTGGGGAGCGAAGACCGCGGCCACCCCGAAGTCCACCGGCGAGAGCGGCGACCAAATCCCGACGCCCACGACGCGGAACCGACGGGTGCCACCGCTGCGGAGGTCAACCTCGACATCGTCGCCCGGCCGGCGGTCGAGTTGGCGGGCCAAACGCGTCCCCAGCGCCACCTCCTCCGACGTGGCTGGCATCCGGCCCTCGAGAATCGTCCAGGAGGGTGATCCCTTGCGGACGTCAAAGGCGCCACCGGGAACCTGGCGGCCGGAAAGCCGCACGGCCACTGACGACAAACGCGCCACGGCCCGTACCCGCTCGTCGTCCACAAGCGCGCGAACGATCGGTTCTGGTACGTCGAGGACCATGAAGTCACCAGGCCACCCGTACCGCGTCGGCGTGCCGACAAGGCGGTGGAGGCTGGAGGCGAACGTGCCCATGGCGACCACGCCAGTCACGGCCAGCACCGCCCCGGCCAGGGCAGAACGGACGGGGAGTGCGGTCCGACCGCGGCCGGGCTCGAGAGCGAAACGCAGCCCGACGATCACGGG
>JALZEC010000209.1 GCA_030862235.1 Actinomycetota bacterium
CGCAGGACGTCGCCCTGCAGGTGTCTGCCGCTGCGGGGATGCTGGGCCAGGCTCCGGACTCGCGCCACCCACTCGGGGCTGCGTTGGAACCGACGGGCAATCTCGGCGTCGTCGATGCCCTCCTCGGCGAGCCGGAGGACTCGACGCTCAACGGGCCGAAGCGTGCGGTCATAAGGCACGGTTGCCTCCTCGCGTTCCCCCCAGGGTAGCGCTCGCCGCCTGTGCCGGCTCGCGTTCCAGAAGATGTCACGCTAAACGCGGTGATGAGTGACGCGTCCCAGACCCCCTCCGCCTCCTCTCGCGTCCGGCGGGAGCCCCCGCGGTTTCGCCGAGTGGAGGTGCGGAGGGTCCAGCGACTGACACCGCGGATGGTCCGAGTGACCTTCGGCGGCCCTGAGCTGGAGGGCCTCACCGTCGAAGAGCCGGCGGCGAGCGTGCGGCTGCTGCTTCCCTCTCCGGGCGAGGCCGATCTGGTCATCCCGACGTGGAGCGGGAACGAATTCCTCCTTCCCGACGGGCGGCGGCCTGCAATTCGCACCTTCACTCCGCTTCGGGTCGATCCCGACGTCTTGGAACTCGACGTCGAGGTCGTCATCCATGGCGGCGGGGTGGCGTCGGAGTGGGCCGAGGCGGCGGAGGCGGGTCAGCCGGCGGCCATGTCCGGCCCTGCCCGCGGGTATGTCATCGACCGCGACGCCCCCGCCTTCATGTTGGCCGGGGACGAGACGGCCATTCCGGCAATGGGCCAACTGCTCGAGGTCCTTCCCTCGGAACGACCCGTCGAGGTGCACGTCGAGGTGGCGGACGCCGCCGCTCGCCTCCCCCTGCCCCGTCATCCCGGAGCGACGGTCGAATGGCATGAGGCCGGCTCCGACGCCGCTCCCGGTGACGCTCTCCTCGCCGCTGTGCGCCAAGCGGAGCTCGCCCCCGGGGCTCGCATCTGGGTGGCGGGCGAAGCGGCTGGCGTGCAGCGCATCCGCCGCTACCTCTTCGAGGAGCGAGGCCTGTCCCGGTCGGAGGCCACAGTTCGTGGCTACTGGAAGCACGGCCGCGCCGCAAGTGAGTGACCCGCGCCTGTTCGTCGCCGTGTGGCCGTCACCGGAGGTCGTCGAGCTGATCGCCGCCCTCTCGAGGCCCACGCTGATCGGCCTGAGGTGGACACGGCAGGACCAGTGGCACGTGACCCTCCGCTTCCTCGGTGCGGTCGCCGACCCGCCGGCCGTCGTCGAGGCGCTCGCATCCGTGGCCGCGGCGCAGTCCCCCGTCGAGGTGAGCGTCGGGCCGGCGGTGGGACGCTTCGGTCACCGGGTGCTGCACGTGCCTGTCGAGGGGCTGGCGGATCTCGCCTCGGCGGTGACCGCCGCCACCGCTCATGTGGGCAAGCCTCCGGAGGACCGGCCGTTCTCCGGCCACCTCACCCTGGCCCGGGTCGGGAAGGAGGCGCGCGTCAACCTGCGGGCGTTCGAAGGCGAGACCATCAGCGCCCGCTGGCCGGTCTCGGAGCTCACCCTGGTCGAGAGCAAGCTCTCGCCGGTCGGCGCCCGCTACCAGATTGTCGAGCGGTTTCCGCTCACGTCGGAAGGCTGAGCGCCCGCAGCTGCTCAGCCAGCGCCGCATGGCCGTTCTCCTCGGCGAGCGAGGCCGGCGTCTTGCCCTCGTCGCTGGACAGGGAAGGATCGGCGCCCGCGGCGACCAGGACGTCGACGATCTCGAGGTCGCCGTGCGCGGCCGCCTGCATGAGGGGGGTCCACCCCCCATGCTGGCGAGCGTTCACGTCGGCGCCGGCGACGACAAGCATGCTGACCGCCTCGAAGTTGCGACCGGCCACCGCCGCATGGAGGGGCTGGACGGCCATGGCGTTGCGGGCCGCCGCCCCCACGTCGGCTCCCCGTTCGGTGAGGACCCGGACCGCCTCCGTCCGACTGAAGTAGGCGGCCAGGGAGAGTGGGGTGAACCCGTCGGGGGCGAAGGCGCTGGCCAGTGACGGGTCGGCGTCGAGCAAAGCCACCAGCCGGGCGGTGTCGCCCACGGCGGCGGCGTCGAACACGTCCAGCTCGGGACGGGCGGCGAGCAGCACCTCGACCAGGTCATTGCGGTGGCGGTAGGTGGCGGCGAGCACCGGTGAAAGGCCCCGCTCGTTCCGGGCCGACGCCCACGCCGGGTTGGCGGCCACCAACTCCTGTACCTGGTCGAGGTCGCCGGCCTCGATGGCTTGGAAGAGGGGCTCAGCCCCCGTCGCCACCGCCACCGCTCTCGCCGCCGCCACTGCTCTCGCCGGCGCCACTGCTCTCGCCGGCGCCACTGCTCTCGCCGGCGCCACTGCTCTGGCCGCGGTCGCCGGCGCCAGCGCTGTCGCCGCTGTCGTC
>JALZEC010000259.1 GCA_030862235.1 Actinomycetota bacterium
CGGCCACCTCGAGCGGCCACACCCAGGTGAGCCAGCGCACGAGGTCGAGGAGGGGAGCCCGCCCGAGGCCGGGCTGCACCAGGTACCAATGCCCCAGGAGCATGGCGTCGGAGACCACTCCCAGGAACGCCGCTCCCACGAGCGTGCGGATGACGACCAGGACGTCCGGGCCGCCGGCGTCCATGCCCGCCGCCACCAGGCCGACGCCACCGATCGCGGGGGCGAGCAGGTCGAGGGCAGGCGGGAACTCCCGTCGCGGGGCCGGTCCCGCTTCCGGTGCCTCGCTCCCGCCTGCCGGCGAGGCTCGGTCGCCCACCATCGCCCGCACCCTGGCCGCCCGGCGGGCCTGACGGGCCCGCTCCCCGGCCACGCCCGCTTTACGCCGAACGACGGAAACGGCTAAGGCCACACCTGCGGCGCCGGCCACGAGCACGGCGCACCAGTCGCGCACGGCGGACGGCTGCAAGGCGCGGCCGGCGAGGACCGAGCCGACCGCCAGCGCCCCGTACACGCCTCGCAGCAGCCACCCGTACCCGACCCCGACCTCCCGCCTCCGGCTCGTGATCCACAGGAACAGCAGCCCCCCGGTGGCCCACTGGAGGAGCACGGTGGCGGCGTCGAGGCGGGGCATCGTCGAGAGGTTATGGCCGCCCTGGTCGGGGAAAGGAACCCGGCACCGGAAGCCGATCCCTCAAGTCCGAAGGCTCCGGTGCCGAAAACCCCGGTACATGGGACGGTCGAGAAAGGCGGACCGTTGAACTCCTACGCACTCGCATTCGGCATTCTCGGAGGAGGGGTCGTCCTGGCCGCCCTTCTCTGGCTCGCTCCTCGGTTCCGCCAGAGGAGCACTGTTCGGAAGTTCCGCAAGGCCCTCGACCAGATCGACCTGGTGGCCCTGTCGTGGTCGCAGGGGCCGCCAGAGGACGACCGAGACGACCTGAGCACCACGCCACCGGAGAGCCGCCCGCTTCGCCGACGTCGGGACGATCAGCCCGACGACGGCGGGGCCGCGCTCGTCTGAGCTGATCGCGAAAGGCGGCCAGCGCCCGAAGGGCGCGAGCCGCTGCTGTCCGCGTCCGATCAGGCTTCGACGACGGCGAGGGAGCGGTCGGCCCGGTTGAGCCGCCGCGGTCCGTCGCCCGTCACCACCACGATGTCCTCGATTCGAACCCCGAACCTGCCCGGGAGGTAGATGCCGGGTTCGACCGAAAAGGCGTGACCTGGCGTCAGGGCCGCAGTGTTCCCCTCGACCAGGTAGGGGTCCTCGTGCTCCTCCATCCCGATCCCGTGGCCGGTCCGGTGCACGAAGAACTCCCCGTATCCGGCCTCGGCGATCCGCCGCCGGGCGGCCCGATCCACGTCCTCGGCGGCGGTGCCCGGCGTCGCTCCGGCGACTCCCGCCTCCTGGGCCTGGCGGACCGTCTCGTACACCTCGGCGAACTCTTGCGTCGGGGGACCGGTGAGCACCGTGCGGGTGATGTCCGAGCAGTAGCCGTCGAGCGTCCCGCCGAAGTCACACACGACGGCCTCGCCCCGCCCGATCCGCCGGGACCCCGGCTCGTGGTGCGGGCTGGCCCCGTTGGGGCCGCTGCCCACAATGGCGAAGTTGACCTTGGCGTGCCCCTCGGCGACCAGTCGCTCCCCGATCTCCCGGGAGACGTCGGCTTCGGTCCGACCGACGAGCCGCACCTCGCCCTCCAGCAACTGGATGGCCACCCGATCGGCCGCCGCCGCCGCCCTGGCCAAGGCGTCGACCTCGTCCGCGTCCTTCACCGCCCGCAGGGGGCCGGTGATCGCCGACGCCGGTCCCCAGCTCGCCGTAGGCAACGCCTTCTGGAGCTGGAGGACGAACG
Organism: Actinomycetota bacterium; assembly: GCA_030862235.1. Lineage (GTDB taxonomy): Bacteria > Actinomycetota > Acidimicrobiia > Acidimicrobiales > AC-14 > JALZEC01. Next base: position 1,854 of record JALZEC010000259.1, read on the forward strand.
TCGCCCACGTCCGGTCGGAAACCGCCAGGCGTTGGCGGCGGCCGACGAGCGTGGCGACGACGGCGATCGGGTCCTCGGTCTCGTCCCACGCCCGGACGGTGAAGACGTCAGGGCGAGGCTCGACCCGTGGCGCTTCCAGCCGGGGGACGACCAGCGTGGCCTCGTCGTCGCCAGGGAGCACGAGCATGGTCAGCCGCTCCAGCGGCATGGCCTCGTAGCCGGTGAGCCAGGGAAGGTCCGCTCCTAGCGACAGCAGCAGTACGTCCACCCCGCCCTCCGCCATGCGGGCCCGGACCCGCTCGGCGCGGCGGACGAGGTCAGCGGGCATCGAGGGGAGCGTACCGGCGACACTTTCTCGATGGACCCGCTGGACCCGATCGAGCCTATGGACCCGATCGACCCGATCGACCCGATCGAGCCAATGGACCCGATCGTCCCGATACACCCGACGGACCCGATAGACGTCGTGGGGGAGTGGTTGGCAGACGCTCGCCGCGCCGGGCTGCCAGGAGCGGACACGATGATCGTGGCCACGGCGACGACCGACGGTGCCCCCTCCGCTCGCGCCGTGATCCTCCGCGGCCTCGACCACCGAGGCTTCGTCTTCTACACCGACACCCGCAGCCGCAAAGGCCGCGAGCTCGCCGCCAACCCCCGGGCGGCGGTCGCGCTGGTCTGGGACGAGTTGGAGC
>JALZEC010000272.1 GCA_030862235.1 Actinomycetota bacterium
CGACCGACTTCCTGTACCCGTTCATCGAGGGCGACGAGAAGGACGCTCCCACTCTGCTGGCCGACCTGGCGGGGTCGGCGCGAGGGAAGTGGACCGAGAGCGAGAACCTGCGGGTCCGGACGCTGGCGGAATCGGAGGGTGAGATCCGCCAGGTCGCCCGGCTGATGGCCGAGCGCTTCCGGGCCGGCGGCCGGCTGTTCACTTTCGGGAACGGGGGGAGCGCCACCGACGCCGAGGCCGTCGCCCACCTCTACACCTGTCCGCCGTCGGGGGGCCGCCCCGTCGCCGCCCGGGCGCTCGTGGAGGACCAGGCCGTCCTCACCGCCCTGGCAAACGACGTCGGGTTCGAGAACGTCTTCTCCCGCCAGCTGATCGCCCATGGGCGTCGGGGTGACATCGCCATGGGCCTGTCGACCAGCGGGAACTCCGAGAACCTCATGGTCGCCTTCGGCGAAGCCCACAAGCAGGGCATGCTGACGGTGGGCATGTCCGGGTACGACGGCGGGCGCATGGCCGCCGATCCCCGGGTACACCACTGCCTCGTCGCCCGGTCGCAGAGCGTCCACCGCATCCAGGAGGCGCAGGCGGCGCTCATCCACGCCCTGTGGGCGGCGGTGCAGGAGGAGCTGAAAGCCGCCGCCTGACGACGGCGACAGGTTCCCTCAGTCCTGGGCCTGACTCCTTCTCTTGACCCGGATCTGCAGCGGGGCCTGGCAGGTACAGAGCGCCTCTTCGCACCGATGCACGCCCTCGTTGCGCTCCAGACGCTCGAGCACGCCCTGGAGGGTCGTGCGCAACGACGCCAGCTCGTTGATCCGCCGCTCCGTCTCCTCCAGCTTGCGCTCGACCAGACTGGCGAGGGCCGGGTGGTGCTCGCCGCAGCACCCCTCGGACACGTGGAGGAACTCCTTGGTCTCGGCCAGAGTCAGCCCGAGCACCTTCGCCCGGCTGATGAGCTCGATGCGCCGGAGAGCCTCCTCGTCGTACATCCGGTAACCGGCCTCGGTGCGCTCCACGGGCTCGACCAGGCCCAGGCTCTCGTAGAGCCGGAGGGCCTTGCGGCTCAAGCCGGTCTGCCGACCGACGTCGGACACCTTCAAGTAGGGACGAGGGCTCGCTTCCGGTTCAGCCACGGCTGCATCGTACAACCCGGCCCCTAGGGCCGAGTACAGATGCCGACGGGCGGAGGAGCCACTTCGGGGACCGGCCATGCCGCGCGGGCATGGACCCGAGGGCGGGTGATTCGGCAAAAGGAGGATCAGACGGCGCTGCCGTAGGGCCGCCCAGCCCCCTCGTAGCACTCGGCGTGGAAGTGCTCCACCCGGTCCCAGACCTGGTTGACATAGACGTTGGCGATGACCTGCTGGAGCTTGGTCTTCGCCGAGAACTTCACGAGCTTGCCGCAGACCGCGCAGTTGGCGGAACTGCCCGCCTCCACCGGGCGGAGAACGGCTCGGCTCATGAATTGCGTCTTCACCGTCATAGAACAGTTATCGGCATGAAACGGTCCCGGCCTGAAGGATCGCCCGGGAAAAATCGGCACGAAGTGCGTCCAGGAGGCCGGTCGGGCTTGACGAATCACCACTCCGCGTGGGAACGTACAGCCAGTCGGGGCTTGGGGTGCGTCCGCCGTGCACCCCCGCCCCGACCCTTTCGTCTCTGCGCTAGGTGTTCGAGGGCTCTAGGGCTCCCGGCTAGGGGAGATCCAACCTAATTCGGCACCCTGAACGAGTTCAGGAACCCCTGGAAGCTGGGGAGGAGCCCCTGCCACTCGGGAACCGGCCCCCGGAAGTTGAGGGTGAACCGGTCCTTCTTGGTGACGAACTGCAAGTCCGCGGCATGGATCCCCACGTTGCCCTCGGCGTAGGTGTACTCCCACAGGGCGGCGAGATGCCCCTGGTACTTGGCCTCGCTCAGCTGCAGACGCCGGTACCCGGCGCGCCGCGAAGAGAAGTCGCGCTCCTGCTCGAGCCAGTCGTCCTCGGGATCCGTCTTGCCCGGCGGGCGGCGCTGATCGATCCTCAGCTGAGCCTGGGAGGACGGGTCCCGGATCTCGACGAAAGTGCCGAGGTCCCGGATGATCCAGCCCGGGGGGTAGGAGATGCCGAAACCGCCGGTGGGATGGTGGTAGACGATCCAGTCCCTGGGCACGGCCGAAGGGTCGGTCTCGAGCGCCGGCAGCGACTCGAGGTCGCGTTCCGAGTCGTCGGCGGACGTGCCGATCTGGCCATTGGTGACCAGCAGGGCGACCAGGATCACCATCACCGCGAGGGACAGGAGCCCCAGGCCGACGCGCGGCTTCCGAGGCGGCGGCCAGGATGGCGTCGTGCGGTAGCGCCGCTCCTCGTCGGCTACGGCCTCCGTCGGGCTCGTACTTTCGGTCGACGCGGCCACGGCGGTGTCGGCCGGGCTCGCCGCCGGTCCGGCCATTGACTCCCACACTGCGATCGAGAGCTCGCGCGCAGACCGCCGGGGGGGCGGGGAGTCCTCGGCCGGTGGCGCGGCCGCAGGCCCATCAGCGCTCTCGACAGCCGCCACCACCTCGCCCGTCCCGGCCGTCTCCGCGGCCTCGACGACCTCCTCACCCACTCCTGCCGGCGACTCCGCGGTGACCGGCGGCTCGTCCGCCCCCACGTCGACCGCTGTCGCGGCCAGGTCGGGATCGGGAGGTGGAGGTGACCACTCCGACCAGCCGAGCTCCGCGCCCTCGCCCTCGATCGGGGCCTCCTCGGGGGCTTGCTCCTGGGGAGGCGCGGAGGCGGGCGGCGACCAGTCCGCCCACGTGACCGAGCCGCTGGCCGGGGTGTCGCCGATGACCGCGTTCCAGTCCCGCTCGGCGTCGGTCTCCGCCAGCTCGGGCGGCGGCTCGGGAGCCGCCGCCTCCTGACGACGACCGCGCCAGCGGCGCTTCCGGCGTTCGCCGTTCTTCGCCATGGCGGCGCCGTCGAGGGCTTCGGAGGCCGGGTCCCGCTGCTGCTCGTTCCTCACGTCGGGCACCGCTGAAGGAGCGGACGGTCGCGGAGCACGGGCAGCAACGCTACCGGCCCGGGGGCCAGGCGTCCGACCGGCGTCCGTCTAGGGATTGCAGGTCCACCGGTACACTGCGAGGCGATGGCTGAAGAGCCGTCGACTGGTGCTGCGAAAGGCTCTGCGAAAGGCTCTGCGAAAGGTTCGGCAGCCGGCTCTGCGTTGGGACACGCAGCCGACACAGCCTTCGGGCCCAACGCCTGGCTGGTCGACGAGATGTACGAGCGTTACCGGGCCGACCCGTCGTCGGTCGCCGAGAGCTGGCAGGACTTCTTCGTCGGGTACCGCCCTGAGGGTGTCCCGGCGGCCCAACCGGCTCCCGCTCCTGCACCGCGGCCGCCCGTCGCCGTTCGAGATGGCAGTCAGCCCCTGCGCGGCTCGGCCGCCCGCCTCGCCGCCAACATGGAGGCGAGCCTTTCCATCCCGACCGCGACCAGCGTCCGCGTCATCCCCGCCCGTCTCCTCGAGGTCAACCGCAAGGTCATCAACGGCTACTTGGGCCGGACCGGGGGGGGCAAGGTCAGCTTCACCCACCTGATCGGCTACGCCATCGTGCGGGCGGTGGCGGCCGTGCCCGTCATGAATTCGACGTTCGTCAAGGACGGGCCCGACGTGCGGGTCGTTCGCAACGACCACATCGGTCTCGGTCTGGCCATCGACGTCCCCAAGGCGGACGGCTCGCGGAGCCTCCTGGTCCCTTGCATCCGGGACGCGGACACCCTCGAGTTCCGCGCCTTTCACGCCGCCTATGAGGACCTGATCCGCAAAGTCCGCTCCAACAAGGTCACGCCCGACGACTTCGCCGGCGTGACGATGACCCTCACCAACCCAGGCACGTTGGGGACGGTCCAATCGGTTCCTCGGCTCATGCCCGGTCAGGGCGTGATCGTCGGGGTGGGCGCGCTGGAGTACCCGGCCGAGTTCCACGGTGCCGACCCCCAGGTTCTCGCCGACCTCGGCGTGTCCAAGGTCATCACCCTCACGTCGACCTACGACCATCGCATCATCCAGGGGGCCGAGTCGGGTCTGTTCCTGAAGCGGGTTCACGAGTTGCTGTTGGGAGCGGACGACTTCTACGGCCACGTCTTCCGGTCCATCGCCGTCCCCTACGAGCCTGTTCGGTGGCGGCCGGACGTCAACCCCATCAATCGCAACGACGTGGCCAGCGCCAAGCAAGTCCACGTCCAGACCCTGATCAACATGTACCGGGTGCGGGGCCACCTCATCGCCGATCTCGACCCGCTCGGCCTGAAAGCGCCGCGGACGCATCCCGAGCTCGACCCGGCCACGTACGGGCTCACCATCTGGGACCTCGATCGGCAGTTCTTCACCGACGGCCTGGCTGGTCAGGACTGGATGACGCTGGGTGACATCCTCGGAGTGCTGCGCGACGCCTACTGCCGCCGGATCGGCGTCGAGTACATGCACATCCAGGAGCCGGACCAGAAGCGCTGGATCCAGGAGCAGGTGGAGGGTGTCCGCTCGGCGCTGGAGC
>JALZEC010000289.1 GCA_030862235.1 Actinomycetota bacterium
GCTCGACCCCGACGCCACCGCCGAGGACCTGGGGTTCGCCCACCGGTTCGAGAACTCGCTGGACGCGGTGAGCGACCGGGACTTCGTGGCCGAGGCCCTGTTCGACCTGGCCCTGCTCGGCGTCCACCTCTCGAGGCTGGGCGAGGAGATCGTGCTGTGGACATCGGCCGAGTTCGGCTTCCTCCGCCTGGACGACGCCTGGGCGACGGGTAGCTCGATGCTCCCCCAAAAGAAGAACCCGGACGTGGCCGAATTGGCCCGGGCCAAATGCGGGCGGCTGATCGGGCACGTGGCCGGCTTCCTGTCCACCCTCAAGGGCCTGCCCCTGGCCTACAACCGGGACCTCCAGGAGGACAAGGAGCCGGTGTTCGACGCCTTCGACCAGGTCCTGGCCGCTCTCCCGGCCATGGCCGGCCTCCTGGCCACCGCCACGGTCGAGGCCGACCACATGGCCGCCGCCGCCGACGCCGCCGACGTGAGCGCGGTCGACTTGGCCGAGTGGCTCGTAATCCGGGGCATGCCCTTCCGGACCGCCTACATGATGGTCGCCAGCCTGGTCCGCGACGCCCGGGACCGTCACGTTCCCCTGGCCGAGCTGGTCGAGGCCCATCCGGCGCTGGGCCCGGAGGCACTGTCGCTGTTGGAGCCGGGGGTGGCGGTCCGGCGGCGCACCACTCCGGGCGGGGCCGGTCCGGGGCCGGTGGCCGACCAGCTCCGCCGCTTCCGGGAGCACCTGGCCACCAGCGAGGACCGGCTGTCACGGCTCTGATCGCGATGGCATCGCTTCGGCGCAGCTTCTACCGGCGCGACAGCGTCGAGCTCGCCCCGCTCCTGCTCAACAAGCTCTTGGTGTGCGGGGAGCGGGTGGGGCGGATCGTCGAGGTGGAGGCCTATGCCGGCGAGATGGACCCGGGCAGCCACGCCTACCGAGGCCGCACCCGCCGCAACGCGACGATGTTCGGTCCCCCCGGCCACCTGTACGTGTACTTCACCTATGGGATGCACTTCTGCTCGAACGTCGTCTGCGGCGAGGACGGGGAAGCCCGGGCCGTGTTGCTGCGGGGGTTGACGCCGCTGTCGGGGCTGGACGAGATGCGGGCGGCCCGGCTGCGGGCCCGCACCGAGGCCGACCTGTGCAGCGGGCCGGGCAAGCTCACCCAGGCCCTCGGCATCGGCCGGGAGCACGATGGCGCCGATCTCGTGTCCGGCGACCGGGGGGTGACGGTGGTGGACGACGGCGTGCCCCCTCCGGCGAGGCCGGGTGTGAGCACGCGCATCGGGCTCAATCCGGGCGCGGGGGACGACGTCCTCTGGCGCTTCTACGTCCCCGGGGCCGTCGGCCTCTCTCGCCGGGGTTGAGCGATGACGGCTGAGCCACTCAACCCGGAGCCCGAACGTGCCGATCATCTCGTTGTGGGATCTCTGGGGCGCCGGCGGCCGCGTCCACTGGGGGAGCAGTTCGAATCGGTCCTGACTGCCGCGCAGTGCGGGACACCGTGGGCGTTGGAGCGCCTCTACCAGACGCTCGCCCCCGCGGTCGCCGGGTACCTGCGGGTGCAGGGGTCGTCCGAGCCCGAGGACCTGACGAGCGACGTCTTCTACAGCGCCCTGAGCCGCATCGACAGCTTCCAGGGGAACGAGACCCAGTTCCGCTCCTGGGTCTTCACCATCGCCCACAACCGGCTGGTGGACGAGCGCCGGGCCCGGATGCGCCGTCCGGTCGCAGTGGACCAGGACGAGGCCGAGCTGTTCGCCGCTCGTACCGGCGGTGACGTCGAGGACGAAGCCCTGCGCCGGCTGAGCACGGAGCGGGTCCGGGCCCTCTGCGACCGCCTCGTCCCCGACCAGCGCGACGTCCTCCTCCTGCGCATGGTCGGCGGCCTCAGCCTGGAGCAGACGGCGGATGCCCTGGGCAAGACTGAAGGGGCGATCAAGGCCCTCCAGCACCGGGCGGTGGGCGCCCTGCGGCGCCTCATCGAACGGGAGGGCGTATCCCTGTGACCAGCGGAAACGTTGACGAAAACGACATGTTCCCCCCGGACCCCCTTGACGAGGAGACCCTTGAGGCCTTCCTGAGCGGCCGCCTGCAGCCGGGTGAGCTGGGCGATGCTCTGGTCGCCTTCAGCCAGGATGTGGACGCGGTCATGAGCGGCCCGGCGCCCACGCCCAAGGGGAACCTGGCCGCCCTCTTGCGTGAGGGCTTCTCGCCCCAGACGGACCCGGCCGCCCGGCCGACGGCCGACCAGGGGACACCATGGGCCACGTCCGTGCCGGCCCCGGCCATGCCCAAGGAATGGGTTCCCGTCTCCCGGCCGCGGCCGGCGAGCCCGCCCCCCGTCCCGCCGTCGGGCCGTCGCCGTTCGCTCCGGCTGATCCCCCGCCTCGCCGGTCTCGGGCTGGCGGCCAAGGTCGGTCTCGGTCTGGGTGTGGCCGCCGCCAGCGTGACCGGTGCGGGGGCCGCCGGCGTCCTCCCCGACCCGGCCCAGGAGGTCGTGGCCACCGTCGTCGACACTGTCACGCCATTCCACATCCCCGAGTCCGGCTCCAGGCGCCCCGCAGTGGACCGCCCGCGGGGCGGGGGTGGCACCGTCGGCAAGGTGGGTGGTCCCGCCACCGTCCCTGGCGGCGGCAACGGGATCACCGGCGACGTCGAGGGCCCCGGCGACGCTGGCGGGGGCGGCGGGGCCGGTGTGGGTCCGAGCGCCAACAACTCGACCGGGCTCGACCGGGCTAATGAAACGCCGGCGGCGGGCAACGCCCCCACGGCGGTCCCTGTCCCCACCCCCGGGTCGCCCGGACAGAAGGGCCTGGACCGGGCCAACGAGACACCGGCCGCGGGGAACGCCCCCACGGCGGTCCCTGTCCCCACCCCCGGGTCGCCCGGACAGAGGGGCCTGGACCGGGCCAACGAGACACCGGCCGCCGACCGCCACCTCCCGACGACCACGTCCACGACCATCGCCCCATAGCGGGACGCGGGCCGCCCTCGTATTTCTGGGTCGCGTCTGCAACTCTCTCGGAGGTGAGCGAGCTTCGGCGTGTCCTGACGGCGCTGGTCGTGGTGTCCCTGGTGGTCATTGCCGGCTGCGGGGACGACGGTGACGAGGCCTCCTCCACCGCGCCGGCGTCGTCCACCAGCACGAGTCTGGCGGTGACGACGACGGACGCAGGGGCGGCGACGACCACGCCGGCGCCAGCGACGACGGCCCTCGGCCCGACCACCACCGTTGCCGCCCCGACCACCACCGCGCCCGCGCCGAGGGCGGCCACGGCGATCATCGAGCCGGACACCATCGCTGGCATCCCCATCGGGTCGAACAAGTCGGAGGCGATCGCCGTCCTGGGTGAGCCGACCACGAGCGGGCAGGAAACCGACCTGTCGGGGGCGACGTACGACTACCTTCGCTGGCAGTTCGCCGGCAACCGCGGCCTGTTCCTGAACTTCCGCACCCAGGGGGCGACCTCTCCACTGCTGACCGACTGGATCGCCACCGCTGCCGGTCCGGCGACGGCCCGGGGGATCAAGGTCGGCGACCCGGAGAGCGCGGTGGTCGCCGCCTACGGGCCGCTCAGTCCGTTCTGCTGCGGGGCAGTCATCGCCGACGTGTCGCGGGGGCCGGGACGGATGATCGTCGTGGTCGAGCCTGGCGGGAACGTGCGTCAGATCATCGGCGGCGACCCCGGCTTCTGGTCCCGCTCCATCGCCGACTGACCCACACCGGGCTCGGCGACCGGGGCAACGGCTGCCCACGGACGGGCTGGGCTGCAGACGTCGCTCACCGGGCCGCAAAGCCCGCAGGTGACCGACCGGGCCTCCGCTACCTTGCCGTGGTGTGGACGCCATCGCCGAGCTCATCTGGCGGGGCATGGTCCACCAGGTCACGGACGAGGAGCTGGCGGCCAAGATGGCGGCCGGGCGGTTTGTCGTGTACCACGGGATGGACGCCACGGCTGACAGCCTCCACGTGGGCAACCTCATCGGCGTGCTCGCCCTCCAGCGGCTCCAGCGGGCGGGGCACCGCCCGATCGCCCTCCTCGGTGGGGCGACCACGCTCATCGGCGACCCGAGCGGGAAGGCGTCGGAGCGGCAGATGCGAACGGTGGACGAGGTGCGGGCCAACGTGTTCGCCATCCGGGGACAGCTGGAGCGGTTCCTGACGTTCGGGAGCGGTCCGACCGACGCCCTGCTCCTGGACAACGCCGATTGGCTCACCCAGATGACCTTGACCGACTTCCTCCGGGACGTGGGAAAGCACTTCACGGTCAACACCATGATCGCCAAGGAGTCGGTGCGGGCCCGGCTCGAAACCCGGGAGCAGGGCATCTCCTACACCGAGTTCAGCTACATGCTCCTCCAGGCCTACGACTTCCTCCACCTCCATGACGCGCACGGATGCCACCTCCAGATCGGCGGCAGCGACCAGTGGGGCAACATCACCGCCGGCGTCGACCTCGTCCGCCGGGTCAGGGGCACCGAGGTCTACGGGCTGACCTGGCCCCTGCTGACGAAGGCGGACGGAACCAAGTTCGGCAAGACCGAGTCGGGGACGATCTGGCTCAGCCCCCAGCGCACCAGCCCCTACGAGTTCTTCCAGTTCTGGATGCGGACCGACGACCGGGACGTGATGCGGCTGCTCCGCCTCTTCACCGACCTCGACCAGGACCGGATGGCAGAGCTGGAGGCGGCCCACGCCGCCCGCCCCGAACGGAGGGAGGCCCACCAGGCCCTGGCGTGGGAGGTGACCGCAGCGGTCCACGGGCCCGAGGAGGCAGAGGCAGCCCGGCGAGCGGCGGCGGCGCTGTACGGCGGGGAGCTCCATGAGCTGGACGGGCCGACCTTGCTCGAGGTGTTCGCCGAGGCGCCCTCCGCCTCGGTGCCCCGCAGCGAGCTGGAAGGGGACGGGGCGGCCCTGGTGGACCTCCTGGTGCAGGCGTCGGTCGTGCCGTCCAAATCGGCGGCGAGACGAGAGCTTCAGCAGGGAGGGATCTACGTGAACAACCGTCAGGAGCGCGACGGCGAGCGGCGGGTGCGTGCGGACGATCTCCTCGCCGGCGGCTACCTGGTGCTGCGCCGGGGGAAGCGCAACTACCACCTGGTGAAGTTCTCCGGGTGAGTCCGGGGCGGCAGCCCTTGGTCGTCCCCCTCCGACTCCCCGCCGGCTGGCGCCGCCGCCGGCTCCCCGCCCGCGCCGCCTCCGGCTCTCCGCCCGCCGGCGGGGAACAAACCAGGCGCTGGTGCCGTTGGAGAGTTCCGAACGGCGCATCCGAGAACCCTGGTTGTGAGAAGGGGGAGGGTGTGCTAAGGTTCAGGGGTTGTGACCCCGCCTGCGGGTCGGGTCCAACCGGCTTCCGCCGCCCGTCTGGGCCGCCGGGAGCATAGAGGAAGTGCGGAGTACGC
>JALZEC010000325.1 GCA_030862235.1 Actinomycetota bacterium
CCGTACGGCACGGTGTACGGGGAGGCGCTGGCCATGGGGCTTCCCCTCGCCGGATGGCGGGCGGGGAACCTTCCCCACCTGGCCGAGGACGGGCGGGAGGCGGTCCTGGCCCCGCCGGCTGACATCGCCGCTTTGGCCGCCGGCCTCCACCGCCTCGCCTGTGACCAGGACTTTCGGGAGCGACTGCGGCAGGGGGCCAAAGCACGCGGCCGCCTGCTCCCCACCTGGGAGGACAGCGCTCGCCGCTTCTTCCAGGTGCTCCATCTGATGGCCCGGCCCCACCCTCGCTGACCGAGCGCCGACGTTCAGCTGTTGACACCCATGACGATGCGAGGCGAGCGGGCCGGGTCCAACCAGCGCAGCACTTCGACCAGCTGGCCCACCGGGAGCGACACGCAGCCCGCCGTCGGACGGCCGGTCGAGGCGTGGAGGAAGATCCCGCTACCCAGACCCGGCGTCCGGGCGGTGTTGTAGGCGATGACCGCGCCGTGCCGGTAGGCGACCGGCTGGTACATCCCTTCCGCATCGCGGCCTCCGCCGAAGTCGTCAAGGTCGATCCACAGGTTGTAGGTCGGGCTGGCCGGATCCTCGTCCCAGACGATGGTGTCGTCGGGCACCTGCCGGTACTCGAAGCGGACACCCGGATCAGGGGCGACGCCGAAGAAGAAGCTGAAGCCGTAGACACCTGACGGCGTGCGGCCGTCCCCTTCCAGCTTCTCCCCGGGCGGCGCGAACCCCTTGCTCCCGATCCGGGCCACCCAGGGTCCCAGCACCGCCCGCCAGCCTGTGCCCTCGCGCTCGTACGCGGTGAACGTGGCCGTGGTCGACCCGTAGTCGTCGGCCGCCACCACGATCACCTGCCCGGCGCCGCCCGCCTGCTCCAGCCATCGGTCGGCCGGGCCGTCGACGGGAGCCTCAGTGAGGCTGGACGGGGGTCGGGCGGCAGAGGGGGAGTCGGGGGCGGAGAGGGATGCGGGCGGTGGCCCGGGGGAGCAGGCCGAGATGAGAAAGCCAAGCACGACGGCCGTCGAGGCCGCCCCCGAGGGGCGTCGCACGAAACCTACTGTAGGAAGTGGTGTCCGGTTCGGGGTGGCGCTGCCTGCTCGCAGCCCTCGTCTGCGCCACGGCGTGCGGCTCTGAACCGCCCGCCGAGACGAGTGTTGGGCCCGACCGGGCGGCCAGCGCGGTCACGGCAGCCAGCAGCGGCGACGCCCCGGTCAGTACGGTCGAGGGACACCGCCCGACGACCAGCGACGCGTCTCCCATGCCTCAGTCTCCCAGCCAGTTCTCGTCCACCGTCCTGCCCGTCACTGCCGCTGACCTTCCCGCCTCGTGGCGGCCTGGGTGCCCCGTGAGCCCCGACGAGCTCCGCATGGTGAGGCTCACGTACTGGGGTTTCGACGAACGCGCCCACCAAGGATCGCTCGTGGTGAACGCCAGGGCGGCCGACGCCATGGTTGAGGTGTTCCGTCGTCTCTTCGCCGAGCGCTTCCCGATCCGGCGCATGGAGCCGATCGACGTCTTCGGCGGAAGCGACGAAGCATCCACCGAGGCGGACAACACCGCCGCCTTCAACTGTCGCAACGCCGTCGCCGAAGGACCGCCGCACTGGTCGATGCACGCCTACGGGCTAGCCATCGACGTCAACCCGGTTGAGAACCCGTACCTGCTCGGCGGGCGGGTCCTCCCGCCGAACGGCCGCGACTACCTGGACCGTTCCTCGTACCGCCCGGGCATGGCCGTCGAGGGCGGCGTCCTTCCGTCGGCGTTCGCCGCCGTGGGCTGGCAGTGGGGCGGGCGTTGGTCCAACCCCGACTACCAACACTTCTCGTCCAACGGGCGCTGAGTCTGGTCGTGAGCGAACCCGCCCCCCGTCCCTCTCGAATGACCGTCGTGCTGCGTCACGCCGAGATGGTCAGCCCTCTGGAGCTGTTCTTCGACCTGGTCTTCGTCCTCGCCATCACCCAATGCACGGCACTGATGGCGGCCGACCCGACGTGGCGCGGGATCGGCCGCGGCCTAGTCGTACTCGGCCTGCTCTGGTGGTCGTGGGTCGGCTACGCCTGGTTGACGAGCGTGCTGGATCCGGACGAGGGGAGCGTCCGCCTCGTCCTGTTCGCCGCCATGGCCGCCCTGCTGATCACGGCCCTCTGCGTGCCCGACGCCTTCGGCGATCTCGGCTCCACCTTCGCCGCCGCCTACGGAATGGTGCGGGCGGCCCACATCGCCCTGTTCGTGCTCGCCAGCCGGGACGACCCCGGCCTCCGGCACTCCGTGCTCGGGCTGGGTGTGAGCACGGCGATCGGCGTAGGCATACTCCTCGTAGGGTCGCTGTTCGAGGGACAGGCCCGGCTGGCGGTGTGGACGGCGGCGCTGGTGTTCGACATGGCCGGCCCGATGTTCATCGACACCAGCGGCTGGCGGCTCGTTCCCGGCCATTTCGCCGAACGTCATGGTCTCATCCTCATCGTGGCCTTGGGCGAGTCGATCGTCGCCATCGGCGTCGGCGCCGAGGCTGGCGTCGACGCCGGGGTAATCGTCGCCGCCGTGCTCGGTACGTCGGTGGCGGCGGCCGTCTGGTGGCTCTATTTCGACGTTTCCGCCATCGCTGCATCCCAGCGGCTCGCCGAGATCGAATCGGTGAAAGACCGCAATGAGCTGGCGCGCGACGGGTTCTCGTACCTGCACCTGCCCATGGTGGCGGCGATCGTCCTCGGCGCCCTGGGGCTCAAGACCACGCTCGCCCATGTTGACGACCCTCTCGGGTGGGAGGAGGCCGCTGCGCTCGTCGGTGGCACGAGCCTGTACTTGCTGGCCCACGTAGCCTTCAAGCTGCGGAGCCTCGGCGCGCTCAGCCTCCCACGCCTGATAGCCGCGGCTGTGCTCCTTCCCGCCGTGCCCCTCGCCCGGCAGGTTCCGGCCATCGTCACACTCGCCGTCGTGAGCGTCGTGTTGTGGAGCCTCGTCGCCTATGAGGGGCGGCGGTACGCCGAGGCCCGGCGCCAGATCCGGGACGCTGAGCACACCCGCCGCCATCCCCACTGACCCGTGACCGCGTCAGCAAAACGCTTGCGTTTCGCAGCGATACGGTGTAGTTC
>JALZEC010000332.1 GCA_030862235.1 Actinomycetota bacterium
GTACCAATCACCGGTCATCGTCGCCAAGCAACGGACGCCCAAGCCCACCGCCGTACGCACCGGCCGGTCCGGGCCGTGGGGCGGTGAGGTGCTGACCTTGACGCCCCACGTCGGCCAGCGCGCCGGCCGCCCGTCGGTGCGGTCGAACACGGTGATGGGGTAGTTGGCCAGGAGCCCGCCGTCGACCCACGTGGCGGCGCCGTGGTCGGTCTCCACGTTGACGGGACGAAAGAAGAAAGGAATCGACATGGACGCCCGCACCGCGTCGGCGACCGACTGCTGGTCGGCGACGAGCCCATAGAGCGAGTAGTCCCAGGGGAGGCGGACGAGCACCTGGTGGGTGAGGTCGGCCACGTGGATGACGAGCGAGTAGCTCTGGTGCTCGGCCAGCGAGGACCCGGGGTCGTCGTTGATGCGCAGGTCGGCGAAGGTCCTCACCCCGACGTCCTCCAGGGGAGGGCAAAGAAACTCGTAGAGGTAGTCCCCCGAGTGCAAGCCGCCCCGGCGCAGCAGGTCGAGCGCGCCCGAGACCGGCCCCAGGACGCGGCCGGGCCACCGCCACTCGAGAAACCGTGAGTTGTCGACGCGCAGCGACAGGTCGAGCAGCGGGCTCAGGTCGCGCCCGGCCCTCTGGTAGGCGGCGACCCCGGCGGCGATGATGGCGCCGCCGCTGGTGCCGGCCACCCGCGGGAAGGTGTAGCCGGCCTCGGCCAGGACGGTCACCGCGCCGAGCAAGGCGATGTTCTTGACGCCGCCGCCCTCGAGCACCAGATCGACCTTCTTCACTCGCTCAGACAAGGAGGCCTCCGTTCTGGCTCGAGGCCAAACAGCTCCGTGAAGAGGTCCCAGGGATTGGCGGGTGTCGGGGTGCCGGCGTCAAAGGCGGATCGAGAGCAGGAGAGACACCGGGACATGCTGCCGCACCCGGAGCCGCAACGCTCGGGTGTCGCGGAGCGGCTCGTCCCCGGTCCGTTCCTCTCTGACGACGTATCGGTCGGCCGCCGGGCGGAACCGACAGGGGACACTGGACAAAGCCGGGGTGAGCGGAGACCATTGGGACCGATGAAGGGCAGTGACCCTCGTACGGGCGAGCTCGCGTGAGCGCGACCGTGCAGGCCGGGCGCCCGTCCGACGAGATGCTGGAATCACAACGTCCGCCCTTCGCGGAGCTGGCGCGCGCCGAGCTGCCAGCGCTGTATTCGCTCGCCCGCCGCCTCACGGACGACGATGCGGAGGACCTCGTGCAGGACTGCCTCCTGCGAGCCTTTCGTGCCTACGACTCCCTACACAACCCAGCGGCCGCGGGGAGGTGGCTGCGGGCGATCCTGGTCAACACCTTCCGCGACCGGCTGCGGAAGCGAGGACGCAGCGTCGAGGAGACGACGCTCGACGAGGCGGAGCAGGGCCTCTCGCTCTACCGCACCATCGCCGAGCAGGACCCCTTCCCGTACTCCGACTCGCTGCACATCGACTTCCTGGCCTGCTTCGGCGAGGACGACGTGCGTTCGGTGCTGCTCCGGCTTCCGCCGTTGTACCGCGCCCCGCTCGTGCTGCGCTACATGGAGGGCTTCGCCACCAAAGAGATCGCCCGGCTCCTAGACGTTCCCCTCGGTACCGCCTTGGCTCGCCTCCACCGCGGACGCAAGCTGTTCGAGAAGGAGATGTGGGCCTACGCCAACGATCACGGCCTCTTGGAGCCTCGGGGGAGCAGGCGATGATCAGCTGCGCCGAGGCCGTCCGTCAGCTGTGGGAGTACCTCGACAATGAGCTGTCGCCCGGCGCGCAGGAGAAGGTGGACAGCCACCTGGCTTTCTGCCGTCGGTGCTGCGGAGAGCTCGAGTTCGCCGAGGAGCTGCAGCGCTTCCTACGCTCGAAGAAGGCGACGGAGCTCCCCGTCGAGGTCCACGAACGGCTCGAACAGTTCATCGAATCGCTCGACGGGAGGGAGAAGCCATGACCCAGGACCTCCTCCATCAGGACGAGATCCGCGACGTCGTCCGCCACGCCTACGCCACCCTCTCCGAAGGGGCAGGCGAGAAGGTGGTCCGGCGCCTCTACAGCGATGAGGAGATGGAGGGCATTCCCCGGGAGGCGGTTAGGTGGGCGCTCGGAGTGGGCAACCCGGTGCGCCACGCCGGGTTGCGCGAAGGCGAGGTCGTCCTCGACGTCGGCTGCGGCGGCGGGATCGACACCATCCTGGCCGCCAGGGCGGTCGGACCGGGCGGCCGGGCGATCGGACTGGACCTGCTCGAGGAGATGTGCGACCGGGCCCGGGAGGCGGCGAACGCCGCCGGGGTCGCAGGGTGGAGCGAGTTCCACCAAGGGCAGATGGAGGACATCCCGCTGCCGGAGGGCGCGGTCGACGTCGTCATCTCCAACGGTGTGTTGAACCTCTCGGCCCGCAAGGCTCGAGCCCTGGCCGAGATCTACCGCGTCCTGCGCCCCGGGGGACGCCTCTGCGTCGCCGACCTCACCGTCGATGACGATCTTCCGCCCGAGGTCCTCACGAGCGACGCCGCCTGGGCCGGCTGAGTGGCGGGCGCCCTGGCGGAGCGTGCCTTCGCCGACAAGTTGGAGCGGGCGGGCTTCGACGAGATCCTGATCGGGGAGCGGCGGGCGTTCGGCATCGACGACGTCGCGTCCTACCCGCTGTTCACCCCCGAGCTGGTCTCCGTCATGCGACGGACCATTCCCCCGGAGCGGCAGGGCTGCGTTGCCACCGCGGTCATCGCCCGGGGCCGCAAGACCGCCTCCTGAGCCGACGCTCGCCGGCGCTTTCTTATTGCATCGCGCCAATTGAGCAATGGCGACGACGCGCCTGGCGTCTCTTCTTGGTGACGGGTCACCCGCAGGGACCCGTAGCGGGAAAGGAGAGCGGTCATGGCGTCCGTCAACAAGGCCACCGTCGCACCGGAGGTGACCGGGCCGACCGGGCACCGGAGCGCGAGCGTTTTGATCGACGCTGAGGCCCTGCGGGAGAAGGTGCGCGACAAGTACCGGTCGGTGGCTTTCGCTGCGGGCGGCCCGTATCACTTCCATACGGGCCGCCCGCTGGCCGCCAGGCTCGGCTACGACCCAGCGGTCACTGCCGCGCTTCCCGATCGTGCCGTCGAGTCGTTCGCGGGCGTGGGCAATCCCTTTTCCCTCCGTGCCCTCGAGCCTGGCGAGCGGCTTGTCGATGTCGGCTCGGGCGCCGGGTTCGACTCGTTCATCGCCGCCGGGCAGGTGGGGCCGAGCGGGCACGTCGTTGGCATCGACATGACCGTGGAGATGCTGGCAAAGGCACGGGAGACGGCCGAGCGGCTCGGGCTGGGAAACGTCGAGTTCCGCGAGGGGCTGGCCGAAGCCTTGCCGGTCGAGGACAGCTGGGCCGACGTCGTGATCTCCAACGGAGTCATAAATCTCTGCCCCGACAAGAAGGTTGTGTTCGCCGAGATCTGGCGCGTGCTGCGGCCCGGTGGCTTCGTGCAGTTCGCTGACATCGCCAACGGGCAGCCAGTCCCTGCCGAGGCGATGCGCGACATCGACCTCTGGACGGGCTGAATCGCCGGAGGGCTGCCCCGTGCGGGCTGGCAGAAGATGCTCGAGGACTCCGGGTTCGTCGACGTGCAGGTTGGGCCCCCGGTGGATACGTTCGGCGGGGCCAGCGGCGAAGCCAAGGCGAGGGCGTACGACGTGTTCGGCTACGCCTTCCGCGCCCGGAAGCCGACGGGATGAGCGGCCGAGCACCACCTGACGTTCGCGTGTTCGGCGTCTTCGACCTGGCGCGGACGAGCGAGGGGTGCTCGACGAGATCCGTCCCGTTCCGAGTCGAGGTCACACGGGATGGATTACCAGCGATCCAAAACAGCGAGATCAAGTAAGGAGGCGTGTCATGCCTGGCAAGGCGGTCGTGAGTTTGACCACTGGTCTGGAGGACCCAGAGAAGGTGACGGTTGCGTTCCTCGTCGCGGTGGGCGCGGCCGAATCGGGAAGGCCGACGCTGATGTTCCTGACGAAGGAAGCGGTGCGTCTGGCCGTCAACGGCGTGGCGGTGGGTGTCGCCTGCGACGGGTGCCCGTCACTGCCCGACCTGTTCAAGCGGTACGCCAATGCTGGCGGGCGCTACTACGTCTGCCCCATCTGCTTCAACGCCAAGGCCCTCGACAAAGGCGACCTCGTCGCCAACGCCGAGCTCAACGGCACAGTCCCGCTGTGGGAGTGGATCGGCGACGAGGGCGCTACGACGTTCAGCTTCTAGCA
>JALZEC010000336.1 GCA_030862235.1 Actinomycetota bacterium
GCAGCCAAGGTCCTCGAGGCCCGCATCTACGGCACGCCGGTGGAGGCATTGTGCGGCGTCGTGTTCGTGCCCAAGCGAGACCCTTCCAAGCTGCCGATGTGCGCCGCCTGCAAGGACATCTACGAGACGTACCGGGCCTTCAACGAGGGTCTTCCGGAACAGCCCGACTCCTGACGCTCAGCGGCGGCATCAGCCGACGCGCAGAGCGTCCTGCGCCGCCCACCACCCGCACATGCCGTGCACGCCGGCGCCCGGGGGCGTGGCCGAAGAGCAGAGATAGGCGGCCTGGCCGTCGAGGGGGACCCGGTAGGGGTGGAGGGTGAACACGGGGCGGGCGAGCAGCTGCAGTCCTCCGTGGGACCCGCCGGCGATGTCCCCGCCGACGTAATTGGCGTCGTGAGCTTCCATTTCGGCGGGGGTCATGACGTGGCGAGCCAGGACGCGGTCCCTGAAGCCGGGAGCGAACCGTTCGAGCTGGTCCTCGATAGGACCCGTCATGTCGACGGTTGAACCGTTGGGCACATGGGTGTACGCCCAGAACGTGTGCTTGCCGGGCGGGACGCGGGTGGCGTCCCACAGGCTGGGTTGGGTGCAGATGACGAACGGGCGCGGCGGATGGCGCCCGGCGGCCACGTCGGCCTCGGCTGCGGCGACTTCGTCGAGCGTGCCACCAACATGGACGCTGGCCGCCCGGGCGCACTCGGGCGCCTTCCAGGGCGCCGGCCCGTCGAGGGCGTAGTCGATCTTGAAGGAGGCCGGGCCATAGCGGTAGCGCTCGAGACGGCGGCGGTACCCGGACGCCAATCTGTCCCCGGCGATATCCAGGAGCTGCCGGGGGGTGACGTCGAACAGCACGACCCGGCAGGGCGGAATGTCGGCCATGGTCCGGACGCGGTGCCCGGTCACGATCTCGCCCTCGAAGGTGTTCAGGTACGAGGCCATGGCGTCGGCAATCGCCTGGGACCCCCCTCGGGCGGCAGGCCATCCGGCGGCGTGAGCAGTGGCGGCGAAGGTGACGCCGAACGTGGCCGTGAGGGGCGCCCGCAGGTCGAGGATGGCGTGGGCGGCGAGCCCGGCGAAGGCGGCGCGTGCCCGTTCGGTGTCGAAGATGCGGCGGGCGAGCGTCACCGCCGGCCACAGCGCACGGAGCCCGAAGCGGGTCAGCGTGACCGGGTGGCGGGGCGGGCGGAGCAGTGGGCCGAGCACCAAAGGCAGCAGCTTGTCCCAGTCGTCCACCAGAGGGCCTACCAGGCGCCGGTAGTTCCTGCCGTCGGCGCCAAACCCGGTCACCGTCTCGGAGAGCGACCGCTCGACCACCGCCGCCGTCCCGTCGGGAAGGGGGTGCGCCGCCGGCGCGTCGGGGTGGACCCACCTCAGCCCGTGCTCGGCCAGGGGTACGTCGCGAAAGAAAGGCGACGCTGCACCCAGCGGATGGATGGCCGAGCAGACGTCGTGCACGAAGCCGGGGAGGGTCAGCTCCGCTGAACGGGTTCCTCCTCCGATCTGGTCGGCCGCCTCCAGGACGAGCACCGAGCGGCCAGAACGGGCGAGGGTGATGGCGGCGGCCAGGCCGTTCGGCCCGGCCCCGACCACGACGGCGTCGGGCACGGGCTTCAGGCTAGGGGCTGGGTCCCTCCGCTACGCGGTGGCGGTGAGCTCGGCGTCGACGTCGCTGCGGGCGGCGGCTTCGGCCCGCCGTTCCGCTCTTCGGGCGACGAACCTATTGAGGCGCTCGACGTGGCGGAGGATCTTCTCGCGTGCGAGCTCGGCTTCCGGGTTCAACCCTTCGAGTGACTTCAACCGCCAGTGCCCGAGGACCACAGGGATCAAAACGTGCTCGAGGAAGATGGCCACGTCGTAGATGCCGGCGTTGGCGATGATCCGGGAGTGCCGGGCGAAGCCGGGAATGCCCGTCCCCGGCATCTGGAAACCGGGGACCTGGGCGGCCATCGCCACCACCAAGGCAGACGGATCGACCTCGATCGCCGCGCTGCACAGGTCCCGGTAGAAGAGGTAGTGGAGGTTCTCGTCGGCTGCCACCCGAGACAGCACGTCGTATCCCTTCGGGTCGGCCAGGACCTTGCCCGTGTTGCGGTGGGCGATGCGGGTCGCCAGCTCCTGGAGGGCGACATAGACCAGGGCCTCGGGCAGGTTGGGCGGCTCGGGAACCTCACCCGTGCTGACCTGGTGCATGCGCGCCCGCTCGAGGGCGACGGGATCAATGGAGCGGGTGACGACCACGTAGTCGCGGATGACGAGGGCGTGACGCATCTCCTCGGCCGTCCACCGCCGCACCCACTCCCACCACGGGTGGTCGGTGCCGAAGACCCGGTCGATGGTGCCGAAGTAATAGGGCAGGTTGTCCTCGGTCAGAAGGTTGACGAACAGGGCGCTCCTCACCGCTGGCGGCGGCGTCGACGGCGTCTCCTGCCACACCTCGCCCGGCTCGAAATCACGGCCCCGGCTCCACGGGATGTACTCGTGCGGCTGCCACTCCTTCGCCGTCGCCAGATGCCGTTCCAGCAACCGCTCCGCCGTGGGTGCCAGTTCTCGAAGGAGGAGTTCGTCATCCATAAAGACCCTTAGCCTAACTGCCTCTCAACTCACCAGTAGGTGGAACAGTTTGATCTTCTAACTACTAGTCTGAGGAGCATGGAGAACGACCCAACCCGAGCCGTCCGTACCGTCGCCCGCCTGGCGCGGACGCTGGAGTGCGCCCTGGGCGGTCTCACCCTGCCCCAGTACCGGGTGCTGGCCGCAGTGGACGACGGCGGTGAACGGGCCACCCACCT
>JALZEC010000353.1 GCA_030862235.1 Actinomycetota bacterium
GGGTCCTCGGCCTGGTACTCGACCACTCGGAACCCCTCGTTCCAGCGGCCGACCTCCTCAGGGTGCAGCTCCACTCCGCAGTGGGCGCACTGCTGCCCCTCGTCTCCGAGTGGGCCGGCGACGTGCACGATGAGGTTGATATCGCCCATGGTCGTCTCCCTCCTCGTCTGACCTGGCTCAGGCCGAGCGACCTCGGCCAGGGTCCTCCTCTGGCTCGTCTGCCGGCGCCGCCTCGGAGCTGAGAAATCGCTGGACTCTCGCCAAGGCCCACACCGGGCCGCCGTTCAGCTCAGCGAGCGGCGGCGGGAAACCCTTGGAGCGGGCAACAATCGGCGCCAGATGGCGGTTCACCCCGAGCAGCTCGGCCAGGCCCGAGAGGTCGACCAGCTCGGGCAGTTCCGACCGCTCCCCGTGGCCGAGCTCCTCCAAGGTGGGCGCTTCGACGTCCACCACCCGTCCCCGAGGTAGCCCCGCTGCTTCCGCCGCCTCTTCGAGTACGGACACTCCCTTCTCGACGGCCACGCCGGGCTCGTCGGCTGCAACCGTGAAGCGGGCGCCGTAACGTCCCTCCTCGTCGCCCTGAAGCGTCACGCCGCCTCGGACGGCGACCTCCTCCCTCAATGCCGGGTAGCCGTCCGCGACCGCGGCCACGTCCTCCTCCCGGTCAGGCATCACCTCTACGGCGACACTACGCTCGTCCGTGCTCACATCGGCCTCGCTTCCCGCCATTGGTCGACGGTGAAGTTGGTTTCGCTTGGAAGAATGTCCGGCGAGCCGCGTGTCCGAAACAGGTCGCGGAACCTCAGGGGCGGCGAGCGCCGTTTGGTCAGTCCTACCCGATGGGGACGAATCCAACCGACCCACCGAAGGACTGCCCGCGGGATTGTGCGCGGCATCGACGAGGCGCGGAAGGGATTACGTGGAACGAGGAGATGTCAAGGTCTGGCCCGGCCAGTCGTATCCTCTCGGAGCCACCTACGACGGCACAGGGACCAACTTCTCCCTGTTCTCCGAGGTGGCCGAGCGGGTGGAGCTGTGCCTCTTCGACGACAACGGGGAGGAGACGCGGATCGACTTGCCCGAGGTCAGCGCTTTCTGCTGGCACGGCCATCTCCCCGGCGTCGGGCCGGGCCAGCGTTATGGCTACCGCGTGCACGGTCCGTACGATCCCGCCTCTGGTCATCGGTGCAACGCGAACAAGCTTCTCCTCGACCCGTACGCGAAGGCGGTCGAGGGTGACATCCGTTGGGACGAAGCGGTGTTCCCGTACCGCTTCGGCGACCCGGATGGATCGAGCAACGACGGCGACAGCGCGCCGTTCATGCCCAAGGCGGTCGTGACCAGCCCCTGGTTCGACTGGGGGAACGACCGCCAGCCCCGAACCCCCTATCACGAGACCGTGATCTACGAGGCGCATGTCAAGGGCTTCACCGCGCGCCACCCCGGCATCCCAGCCGAGCTCCGGGGCACCTACGCCGGTCTGGCCCATCCCGCCTCGGTCGAATACCTCCTGTCCCTCGGCGTGACCGCGGTCGAGCTCCTGCCGGTCCACCAGTTCGTGCACGACGCCCACCTCATCGAGAAGGGGCTGCGCAACTACTGGGGTTACAACTCGATTGCCTTCCTGGCCCCCCACAACGAGTACAGCGCGTGGGGACAGCAGGGCGAGCAGGTCCAGGAGTTCCGGCACATGGTCAAGACCTTGCACACCGCCGGGATCGAAGTGTTCCTCGACGTCGTCTACAACCACACGGCCGAGGGGAACCACCTCGGTCCTGTGCTGTCGCTCAAGGGGATCGACAACGCCGCGTACTACCGGTTGGTCGACGACGACCCCCGCTACTACTACGACACGACGGGCACGGGGAACAGCCTCGACGTCCGCCACCCCCACGTCCTCCAGCTCATCATGGACAGCCTGCGGTACTGGGTCCTGGACATGCATGTCGACGGCTTCCGCTTCGACCTGGCCGCCACCCTTGCCCGCCAGTTCTACGAGGTCGACCGCCTCGCCGCCTTCTTCGACCTCGTGCAGCAGGACCCGGTCGTGAGTCAGGTCAAGCTCATCGCCGAACCGTGGGACCTGGGAGAGGGCGGGTACCAGGTCGGCAACTTCCCACCGCTGTGGTCGGAGTGGAACGGGAAGTACCGCGACACGGTGCGTGACTACTGGCGTGGCGTTCCCGAGACGCTCGGCGAGTTCGCCACCCGCTTCACTGGGAGTCCCGACCTCTACGAGCGAAGCGGCCGCCGCCCGTACGCCAGCATCAACTTCGTCACCGCGCACGACGGGTTCACGCTGGCCGACCTCGTCGCGCACAACGAGAAGCACAACGAAGCGAACGGCGAGCAGAACAAGGACGGGACGGATGACAACCGTTCGTGGAACTGCGGCGTAGAGGGGAAGACCGACGACCCGGAGGTGCTGGCGTTACGAGCCCGCCAGCGCCGGAACTTCTTCGCCACATTGCTGCTGTCCCAGGGGATCCCGATGGTGCTCGGCGGCGACGAGATCGGGCGGACCCAAGGCGGGAACAACAACGCCTACTGCCAGGACAACGAGATCTCTTGGTTCGACTGGGAGGCGGCCGACGAGAACATACTCAGCTTCGCCCGGGAGGTCATCCGGCTCCGGCGTAGCCATCCCGTCTTCCACCGCCGGGACTACTTCCAGGACAGGCCCCTTCTGGGAAGCGAGCAGCGAGACCTCGCCTGGTTCAATCTGGACGGCCACCTGATGGGCGAAGCCGACTGGCAGCAGGCAACCGCCGGGCACGTGGCCGTCTTCCTCAACGGCAAGGCCATTCCCAGCCCCGACGAACGGGGTGACAAGGTGGTGGACGACAGCTTCCTCATCCTCTTCAACGCCTCGCACGAGGCGGCCGAGTTCACCCTGCCCGATGAAGAGTGGGGGAAGATGTGGTCCACCGTCTTCGACACGGCGGCGGTGGGCGAGGGCGACGAAGACCGGACCCACGCCTTCGGGAAACCGGTCGCCCTCGAGCCCCGATCCGTCGTCCTGTTGCGCCGGGAGGACGACGCCCAGGCCGCTCCGCCCGTGCTTCCCGTTCCGGGGCGGCTTACGGTTTCCCCTCCTGGGTAGGCAATGAAGTGTGACGGTTGAGAACGAAGCCGCGCGCCTGACCTCCCCTGCCCCGCCCGATCTCGGAGATCTGCTCGCCGGGCGACACTACGACCCCCACAGCGTCCTCGGTTGCCATGACGGCAGAGTCATCAGCTACCGGCCCGGCGCCTCCGCCATGAAGCTCCTCCTCCGGTCGGGCGGAGAGGCGGAGATGCAACTCCTGCATGAAGCCGGGGTGTTCGTGGGCGAAACGCCGGAAGCGGCGGACGGTTACCGCCTGCGCGCCGAGTACCCCGATGGCACCGTCCACGAGTTCGCCGACCCGTACTGCTTCGGCCCGACGGTCTCCGAGTTCGATCTGCACCTCTTCGGAGAAGGACGGCACCGTCGTCTGTGGGAGGCACTGGGCGCCCACGTGCGCACCCTCGAAGGCGAGACCGGAACTTCCTTCGCGGTGTGGGCCCCCAACGCCCGTTCGGTGCGGGTCGTCGGGGACTTCAACCTCTGGGACGGAAGGATCAACCCCATGCGGTCCCTCGGGTCCTCGGGGGTCTGGGAGATCTTCATTCCCGGCGTGGGAGAAGGCGCTCGTTACAAATACGAGATCCTGACCGGCTCCGGAGCCCTCACGCTCAAAGCCGACCCCATGGCCTTCGCCGCCGACCTTCCGTCGTCCACCGACAGCGTCGTCACGCGGGTCGACCACCAGTGGCGGGATCAGGAATGGATCGAGCGGCGTGACCAGGAACAGCTCCTCAACCGTCCGGTGTCGATTTACGAGGTTCACCCCGGCTCCTGGAAGCGAGACCCGAGCGACCCCGAACGCCTGCTCTCCTACGGCGAGCTGGCTGACCAGTTGCCTGACTACGTCGCCGATCTTGGGTTCACCCACGTGGAGCTCATGGCCATCGCCGAGCATCCGTTCGGCGGCTCTTGGGGTTACCAGGTCTCGTCCTACTACGCGCCGACGGCCAGACACGGAACGCCCGACGACTTCCGCGCCCTGGTGGACACCCTCCACCGGCGTGGGATCGGGGTGATCATCGACTGGGTCCCGGCTCACTTCCCCCGCGACGAGTGGGCGCTCGCCCGTTTCGACGGCACTCCGCTGTACGAGCACGAGGACCCCCGCCTAGGGGAGCACCCCGACTGGGGCACGCTCATCTTCAACTTCGGTCGCCACGAAGTCCGGAACTTCCTCATCGCCAACGCGCTGTTCTGGCTGGAGGAGTTGCACGTCGACGGGCTGAGGGTGGACGGCGTCGCCTCGATGCTGTATCTCGACTACTCCCGGGAGGAAGGTGAGTGGCTGCCGAACCGGTTGGGCGGGAACGAGAACCTGGAGGCCATCTCCCTCCTCAAGGAGTTCAACGAGGTCGTGTATGAGGCCCACCCAGGGGCGTTGACGGCCGCCGAAGAGTCCACGTCGTTCACCGGAGTCTCGCGCCCGACATATACGGGCGGGCTCGGTTTCGGCTTCAAGTGGAACATGGGCTGGATGCACGACACGTTGGAGTACTTCGCCAAGAACCCCGTCTACCGGAGCCACCACCACGACGAGCTGACGTTCGGGCTCCTCTACGCCTTCACCGAGAACTTCATCCTGCCCCTGTCCCACGACGAGGTGGTTCACGGGAAGGGCTCGCTCCTCGAGAAGATGCCAGGTGACCGGTGGCAGAAGGCGGCAAACCTGCGAGCCCTGCTCGCCTGGATGTGGGCGCACCCTGGCAAGCAGCTCCTGTTCATGGGTGGCGAGATCGCCCAGTCCCGCGAGTGGAACTTCCGCGAGAGCGTCGACTGGCACCTGCTGCAGTACCCGGAGCACAAGGGCGTGCAGGAGCTCGTGCGTCGGCTGAACGCGGTGTACCGGGAGCAGCCGGAGCTCTGGGAGCAGGACTCGACCGGCGAGGGGTTCCGGTGGATCGACGCCAGCGACACGAACTCGAACATCCTCTCGTTCTTGCGGTACGCGGCGGATGGTCACCCGCTGGCGTGCATCGCCAACCTCTCACCAGTGGTCCGCGACGACTACCGCATCGGGCTGCCCATCGAGGGTGCGTGGCGGGAGGTCCTCAACACCGACGACGAGGCGTTCGCCGGGAGCGGCGTGACGGCATCCGGCCCAGTCACCGCCGAGCCCGTCCCGTCCCACGGACACCCCTTCTCGGCCGCACTGCGCCTGCCTCCGCTCGGCGTTCTCTGGCTCTGCCCCGCCTGACGGAGCCGCTTACGCGCGGCGTGGGGAAGCGATACCAGCCGTACACGTAGCCGAGGGCGGCGGCGTAGCTCGACAAGGCACGCAAGGGCTTGAACCCTGGTCGCCATGACCTCTCGGCGCCCGAGTACGGCACGAGGGTGTGGGGCACGACCAAGGCCGTCCTCGAAAGGGCATAGACCGCCGCGTGGGCGGGGGTGGAGAGATATCGACCCGCCGCCAGCTCAGGATGGCGCTGCACCGTCTGGGCATATCCGATCCCGTATTGGAAGTGCTTGGTGACCAACCGTCGCAGCGTCGCCGGGGCGGGATGGAGTACCCAGATTCCTGGCGCGACGACGAGCCGGTACCCCGCCGTGGCCAAGCGGTACAGGAACTCGCTGTCGACGCCCCGCACCAGCTGCTCGTCGAACCCGCCGAGGGTGTCGAATACATCCCTTCGAATCGCACAGCAGGTCGTCGTGACGGCGGTGTAGCCGTGCCGGTCGAGTGGAGGATTGGAGTCCGTCAGCTCTCGGACGACGGGATGCTCGATCCGAGGCACCTGACGCGCGACGCGCCGCTGGAACCACGACGATCGGGGCGGGATGAGCTTCCCTGTGCCCACGGCTCCCACGCTCGGGTCGGCGAGCGGAGCCACCAGCCGGGAGAGGGTGTCGCTCGACCCGAGGACAGCGTCGTCATCGGCGAAGACGAGGAGGGGCGAGTGGGTGCGGGAAGCGCCGAGGTTCCGCGCTCGTCCGTTCGGTCTGACCCCGATCACCACCTCCAGCTCCGCCGGTTGCAGGTCCTGCCTCGCGACCGACTGGAGTAGGGGGTCTGCTCGTCCCATCAGCGAGGGGACCACCAGCGCGACGGCCGGACTCACCCCTGTGTCGGCACCGGCGTCGACTCCTCCGCACGCAGGCCGCTGGCCGCGAGGAACGGAGCGAGCGCCTCCGCTGGGGGACGCCGGACAGGAGGCACGGTGGTGGCCCGCAGGGCCTCCTCGATCCCCTGGGCCAGCGCCGCCGGGTCCTCGGGCTCCACGACGACGGAGGCCAGCTCCGGAAGGCCCCCGACGTTCGTGGCGACCGTCGGACGACCCAGTGCATGGGCCAGGGCCAGGACCGCGCTCTGGCTGCCGACCCGGTACGGACAGGCAACGACGTCCGCCGCGGCTACGGCGGCGACGAATCGGTCGAGCGGGAGATACCCCTCGTCGACGACCAGGCTCACCCCCAGTTCGGCGGCGAGCTTCCTCACCTCCCTCACCGCACCGAGGTCTTCACCAGCCATGGCCACTACCGCCCTGCCTCCCATGGATGCGACGGCACGCACCAAGAGGTCGGGTCCCTTGTCCGCCCGCAGCTGCCCGGCGAGCAGCACCACCGGTCGCCCCGCCTCCGCGCCCCAACGCTGGCGCCAGTCGGCGACCAGAGCCGGAGTGGGGCTCGGCGCGCTCACGAGGAGCGGCATCGGTACCGCGGTCACGCCCCATGCCTCCACCCGACGCCGGTCGTACTCAGACAGCGCGACCACGGCGTCGGCGTGCCGCGCGACCCATCGGGCGATCACGTCCTCGGACGCTCGGCCCGCTCGGGAGAACGTGGTGTGGGGGGTGAAGGTGAGCGTGCAACGGCGGAGCCGGGCCGCCTGGACTAGTGGAATCAGCAGGACGGGTTTGAACCGACCCTCGATGTGCACCACGTCCCCGGGCGAGACCCCCGCCAGGCATGAGGGCACTCCCCGCACGAACCATCCCGCGACGAACAGACTCTGCCGGAGGAGCTTCGGTCGAACCGACGGGAAGCGCCAGAAGCACGGGCGGCGTGGGACCTGACCGGGTAGGGCCTCAGCATCCGCCGCAGTGTGGACCACGACCTCGAGTCCCAGGCGCGTGAGGTGCTCCGCCAAGGAGACGGCGTGCTGGAAGACGCCGCCCCGGCCCCCCGGTTCGACGATGTGCACGACCCCGCTCACGCTGGGCTCACCACTCCGGCGAGGGCTTCCACCAGGGGAGCGCACGCCTCCTCCCATCCCGGCACCGCCTGCTTCCCGAGCAACGTTTCCCTCCGGTGCCGCTCGTCAACGTCACGCCACAGGTGGCAAACCGCCGACGCGAACGGCTCGGCCCCTTCGGCGATGCCGACGCCCTGCCGCGCGCCCGGCGGCGCGCTTGCCGCCGAGAAGGGCGTGGCCACCACCACCCTCCCCTGGGCGAGCGCCTCTGTCACCTTGACCTGGGCGCCGCCCCCAACGCGAACCGGAGCGAGCACAACCGACGCCTCCCGGTAGTAGCGGTCGGTCGCCACCGGATCGCTCACCACCTCCACGCCTGCTCGTTCCGCCTCCCCCCTCAGGTACAGGTCGGCGTGCCGTCCGACGAGGCGGAGTCGGATCTCTGGCTCCCTCCGGCGCAGCCGGGGCCATACCTCGCGCAGGACAAAATCCGCCCCTTCCCGGTTCGGTCGGTAGCTGAAACTGGCGACGTAGGTGACCGGGCCGTCGGCGGGAGAAGGACAGCTGTCCAGTGCGGGGTCGGCGCCGTGCGGGACCAGAACGGGCGTCGCACCCCACGTCCTGAGCAACCCTGCGTCAGCCTCCGAAGGTGTCGTGCACAGCATCGCTCGGCGGGCCACGGCCGGCTCCCACCACCTGGCCTTTCCACCTTCGACCGCAAACGCGACCCGTGCCCGGAACGTGCCCTCGCCCGCCAGCGACGTCATCCGCCGGACCTCCACGTCGCTGAAGTCGACGACCATTGGCGTGCCGAGGTCGGGCAACATGGCAGCCAGATAGCTCTGGGCAAAGAGCACGGCCCGCGGCCTGTGCACCGCAATCACTTGGCGAACGACTGTCTGGCGCGGGTGATCGAGGAGGAACTGTCCGAGACGAGGCCGCGGGGTGAGCGTCGGGACGAGCCGCCGCGGTCGGCGCGCGGGTGGCAGTTCGACGACGGGAACGTCCCGCTCGGCTGCGTCCTCGAGCGGAGCCACCACTCGAACCGGGAGCCGCCGCCCGATCTCCGACGCCAGGTGAGCGGTCCGGATCCGCCCGCCGTGCGTCGACGGCCAAAGGGGCTCGCCCGAGACGACCAACACCTCGCCCGCGCTCATGCCTCGGTCGGTCCCTTCTGGCTCGCGTGCCGATCCTGTCGGCGGCGGGTCACGGGGAATCCTCCGGGGGCGAGCCGAGGGCGAGAGCGGGGTGGACGAGGACCCGGAGATCCGCCCTGGTGACCGCCCGGAAGGACGTTGCCGCGATGAGGTAGGCCACGGACGGAACGACGAGCAACAGCGGAAGGGGTGCCGATCGCAGTGGCCAGGCGACGGCCACGAGAACGGCGCTCGCCGCCGCCGCGGCACCAATCCGAGGCCAGGGCAGACGGAAGCCGATGCGCGAGCGGAGCCACAGGGCGAGGCACGTGGTGACCAAGTACTCGACGCACACCGTGATCCACGCCGCCCCCACCGCGCCCCACGTCGGGATGACGATGAGGTCCGCTGTCACGCTCAGGACGGCGGCAAGGGCAGCGACGACGGCCAGGACCCGAACCTGGCCCAGAGCCACGAGCATCGCCGCGTACATGTAGCCGGTGGTGATGCTGAAGAACGCGAGCGGGAGCACGGCCAGGACGTCGCCGGTGGGCGTGAATGCGGGACCGAACACAGCGACGGCGATCCGATCCGCGGCCACGAACGCCCCCGCGGCCACGGGGAGGGCGACAGCTGCGGCGACGGTCACCGCGAGACGGAGAACCCGCTCCGAACCCTCCCGGTCCCCGCGAGCGCAGGCCGAGGCGAACAGCGGAACGAGCACGCCGGCCAGGGCGGCAGGCACGAGCTGGAGCACGTCGAGGAAGCGATAGGCCGCCGAGTAGAACCCAGCGGCGTCGGCACCCGAGAGCTCGAACACGAGCACCGCGTCGAGGCGGTAGTAGACGGCGCCGAGCACGGTGGCAATCCCCAGAGGCCAGCTTCGCCGCACGATCCAACCGGCGGCCGGGCGCCAGCACGACCACGCGGGATGTTCACGGCCAACCGTCGCCCAGGCCGCCGCGGCCTGGACCAGACCGACCAGCAAGTAGGCGAGACCGTAAAAGGCGAGCGACGCACCGAGGGTGCCTGCGACGACAACCGCGACCAGCCAGAGCACGCTCTGCCCCAGCGAGAGCGCAGCACCGATCTCCGGGCGCAGTCGCGCCTGGTGCAGCACGGTGAGGCCGGTGAGGGCAGCCAACGGCAGGGTGGCCAGGACGGCTCCTCCCGCCCACGCCGCGTCCGGCCGGTCGAAGACGCCGACCAGAACGACCGATCCGGTCGTGGCCAACAGGGCCCCCGCCACTCCCCTCACCAGGGCCAACCCCGCGGCCAGCTCTCGCCTTCGCCAAGGATGAGCAGCCATCTCGGCGACGACGACGTAGTTCGTCCCGAACTCGGCGACGGTCGAGGCCAGGATCGCCACGGTGAAGATGACGGACAGCTCGCCGAAGCCGGCGGGCCCCAGCTGGCGGCTGAGGAGTCCGGCGACGACGACCCCGGTAAGCGCCCCCACCAGCCTCAGGCCGAGCACGAGCAGGACGGCGCGGGTCGCTCGACGCGCCGGCAGGAGCTCCACGTTCTGGATCGCCGGCAGGGGGTCCACGGGCAGCCCGTCCGGGTCCGAAGGCTCCGCCAGGTGAACCCGCTCGTTCATCGCCGCGGCGAACCCTCCTCGTCCTCGGGCTCTGGCGCACCCACTGTACGGTTCGGCCCGACGTCACCGCTTCCCCCTTCCTCTGGCGGGTGTCTCCAGCTACAGTTCCCGCCGGTGGGAGCGTCCAGGCGGTTCCGTCGCTGGGTTCTCGTTGGCGTGCTCTGTGCCGTGATGGTGGCGTGCGGCGATGACGACGAAAACGAGGAGTCGGCCGCCGGCGACAAATTCGCCTGCCTCGACTTTGTGGCGACCGTAACCGCCGGACCCAACGCCGGCCGCTCATGGAGCGGCGACCTCGTCCTCGACCCTGACGAGACCGGTGCCTTCACCGGCCGCCTTGTTCCGGTTGGAGCAGCTGACCGCGAGACCCTCGAGATCCGTGAGGGCGCGCAGACGATCTGCCGCGCCGTCGGCCAGCGCAACAACGCCCAGGTCACCTGGTTCCTCTATTGCCCCAACAACGAGCGCCTGTTCGGCACGGGCCAAGTGACGCCGATCGGCAA
Source organism: Actinomycetota bacterium (assembly GCA_030862235.1). Lineage (GTDB taxonomy): Bacteria > Actinomycetota > Acidimicrobiia > Acidimicrobiales > AC-14 > JALZEC01. The sequence goes on from JALZEC010000353.1 coordinate 10,481, forward strand.
CAGCCAGGAGCTGCGAGGAATCCTGAGCGGCCCGACCGATCGTGACTTCGGCGTCTACCACGGTCGGAACTACCCCCCCTACATCCGGATCATCAGCGGCGACTAGGAGTCGGCCGGGATGACCCCGGCCGAGCCCGTCTCGAGCACCGGGCGCGACAGGGTGGTCGCCCTGCTCAGCCACGTCCTCCTGGGCCTCGTCGTCGCCGTGCCCGTTGTCTTCGATCCCCGTCAGGGCTACGGGGGAAGCCGGCCGAAATACGTCGTGCTCATGCTCGGCGCCGGGCTGGCGGGGACCCTCCTGCTTGGCGCGTCGGCGACGGGAGAACGGCCGCTTCGCGGCAACTGGCTCGTGGCACCGGTCCTCCTCTTCGTCACCGCCACCGCGGCGTCAACGGCGGCCAGCGACCATCGCACTATTTCCCTGTTCGGCTTCCCGGGCCTCCGGCACGGGCTGACCAGCATGCTCTGCTTCGCGGTCGTGCTGTTCGCCACCGTGTACGTGGCCCAAGCGGGCAAAGCCCGGCGCGTTCTGGAGGCGTTGTGGTTCGGAGCAGGCGGTGGTGTGCTCTTGTTCGGCCTGGGCCAGCTCCAGGATCGCCTCTTCAGCCACAACGAAGGGTGGAACTGGGCGAGGCCCGTAATCGCGCCCTGGACGATCGGTTCGACGCTCGGGAACCCCAACCATCTCTGCGCGTTCCTGGCGGTGCTCCTCCCGGTCTGCATCGTCCTCGGAATCACAGGCACCCCCCGCCAGCGCCGGCTCATCCTCGCCATGGCGGTCGTGACCCTCGTGGAGATCGGGATCACGCTCAGCCGTGGAGGAATTGTCGGGGCAGTTGCCGGACTGATGGCACTCGGTGTTCTGTTCCGGGGCGAGCTCGTCCGAAGACGGCGCATGGCCATCCGGCTGACGGGCGCGGCGTTCGCCCTGGTGGTGCTCGTGGTCATTGTGTTCGGCAACGCCGGCGTGACCAAGAACGCACCCAGCAGGTTGGTCCGGGCCGGTCCCGGCTCGACCCTCGACCTCCGCCTGGAAGTCTGGGGCGCGGCTTGGCAGATGAGCGCCGAACATCCGGTCCTGGGCGTTGGTCCGGATGTGTTTCCCGTCCTGTTTCCCGCCTATGTCAGCGAGCGGTTCATGCGTCTGTATGGACCTTTCGCCGTCGCCAACGGAGCTCACAACCTGTTCTTCGACACGCTTGCCGAGCTCGGGGCCTTCGGCCTTGCCTCCTTCCTTGCGCTCCTCGCCGTCGTCGCCCTGCGTCTTCGCCGCGCCTGGCGCCAGGTATCGCTCGCCGATCCGAACCGGCGTCTGCTCCTGGGCGGCGTCGCTGCCGCCTTGGTCGCCTATCTCGTCCAAGCCAGTTTCAATACCGAAGACATCGCCCTGACGCTGTCCTTCTGGGTGCTGGTCGGGCTCGCCGTCGCCCTGTCCACCCCACACGTTCACGCCGCCAACGAGCGGTAGAGACCGGCCAGCTGGTCCAGCATCGCCCGCTTGCAAAAACGCTCTCGCGCCCGTCGCGCTGCCGCCTGGCCGAATCGGATCCGCAGCTCGTCGTCACCCAGCAACGTCGTGATCGCGTCGGCTAGGGCTGCAGGGTCTTTCGGGGGGACGACAAGTCCCGTCTCCCCCGTCACGTTGACCCACGAGGTCCCCGTCCCCAGTTCTGTCGACACCACCGCCGTTCCGTAGGACATGGCTTCGAGCATGGCAATGCCGAACGACTCGCCGCGCGAGACCGCCGGCAGCACGAACACAGAAGCCGCCTGGTAGTAGGCGGACCGCTCCCGGTTGGTGACGTTACCGACGAAGGAGACGCGCCGACCGAGGCGCTGCTCGCTGGCCGTCCGCTCCAGTGCCGCTCGAAGCGGTCCGTCGCCGACGACCACGAGCGACGCCGACACCCCTCGCATGGCCTCGAGGAGCACGTCCACGCCCTTGTAGTGGACCAACCGTCCAACGAGGAGGACGATCGGCTGGTCGTACCGCGTTCGGAGCTGCTCGACCCGCTCCGGGTCGGCCGGCCAGTCGTCCGGGTCCACGCCGTAGGGAATCACGACGATTCGCTCCCGGTGGGGGAACAGAGCCGGCGTCGTCTCGGCCAGGACGGGGGAACCGACGACGATCCTGTCCGCCCGGCCGAGAAGCCGTGCCTGGATGCGTGCGTGGGCCCGCGCCATCCGGAGGTTCCTGACCACGTCCGCGTGATAGGAGGCGACCAGCGGACGCTGAGGATCATCCGCCAACGCGGCCAGCTCACCCAGCGGGCTGGGGAGGTGAACGTGCACGACAGCGTCCTGCGACCTGCGGAGTTCGGAGAACCACGACGGCGTCAGCGGAGTCGAGAAGAACCGGCCGTACTCAGGAACGCGGACGATCCGCACCCCCTCGACCTCCTGCTCGACGCGGCGACCCGATCGGGACGATGTGAGCACGGTGGGTCGGATGCCTGGCGCGAGCGAGCGAGCAACCTCCCAGATGTGCTGCTCGACTCCGCCGTACGTCGGCGGGAACACATCCTTGAAGACGTGGAGGACGTTCATCCGCGGCCGGGCACGCCGGAGCCGACAGCGTAGGTCGTCTCCAGACGGGGCTCAGCCCACCTTGCGCACCCCGACATGCACGTGGTTGAAGTGGCCGGCCACCCGCCACAACAGCTGGAATCGATAGCCGTTGACCGTCTTGACCAGGTTGCCCTCCGACCAATCCGGCTCACCCAGGGCCGAGGCGATGCGCGCCGCGGCCGTGTCGGTGGTCGGAGTCGGCTGCTGCACGCCGCGCACCGCCAGGTCGCACGCCCACGAGTCCTTTCGGCCGACGTGATGGTCGGAGGCCGGATCCCCCGTCGTCCTCCCCCACCCGTCGCTCAGATAGAGCGGCTGGTTGTCCTGGAGGGCCAGCCGAGCGAGGAACCTGATCAAACCTTCGGTGCCGCCGTTCCTCCCCGACGGTTCGAACCATTGCTCGGGCGCGTCGGGAACGACGAGCGGCACCGCTCGTGGAGGAGGCGGTCGACCTCCCCCACCC
>JALZEC010000358.1 GCA_030862235.1 Actinomycetota bacterium
GCCCGGGCCGCCTCCTCGACCTCGGCGTCGGTGGCCTCGGGCCGGCCGTAGGCGATGTTGTCGCGCACGGTCCCGGAGAACAGGAACGCCTCCTGGGGTACGTAGCCGAGCTGGCGGCGGTAGGCGCCCAGGTCGAGCTGGGTGAGCGGGTGGCCGTCGACCAGCACCCGCCCGGCGGTGGGGTCGTAGAAACGGGCCAGCAGCTTGAGGACCGTCGACTTCCCGGCGCCGGTCTCGCCGACCAAGGCCACCGACTCGCCCGGCCGGATGTCCAGGTCGACACCGGTCAGGGCCTCCTCCACCGCGCCTGGGTACCGGAAGCGCACGCCCTCGAACCGAATCGCCCCCCGCAGAGGGCCGGGGTCGACCGGTGCCGCCGCTTCCACCACCGAGGGGACGGTGGCGAGCAGAAGGCCGATCTGGTTCAGCGACGCCCGGGCCTGCTGGTAGGTGTCGAACACCTGCGAGAGCTGCTGGATGGGGGAGAAGAGCAGGTTGAGGTAGAGGAGGAAGGCGACGAGCTCGCCAGCGGTCACGTCCCCCGTCCCGGCGAGGCGGTAGCCCACGCCGAGCACGATGGCCGCCGCCACCACCGAGAGGAGCTCGACGAAGGGGAAGTAGGTAGCGACGAGCCGCTGGGCGTCCATCCGGGCGTCGAGATGGTCCCGGGCGACCCGTCGGAACTCGTCGATGTTGCGGTCCTGCCGGACATACGCCTGCGCCACCCTCACGCCAGACACGCTCTCCTGGAGGTTGGCATTCACGGTCGCGATTCGCTCGCGGGCAGTGCCGTAGGCCTGGTCCGAGCGCCGGCGGAACCAGATGGTGGCGACCACGAGGGGCACCAGGGCGGCGAGGGTGACAAGCGAGAGCTCGACGTCCATCACGACGAGGACCACGGCGACGCCGGCCAGTGTGGTGAGGCTCACGACGGCGTTGACCAGTCCCGTCTGGAGGAGCTGGGACAGAGCCTCGACGTCTGTCGTCATCCGGGTCATGATCCGGCCCGCCAGCTCGTGCTCGTAATAGTCGAGTCCGAGCCGCTGGAGGTGGGCGAAGATCCGCACCCGCAGGGCGAACAGGAGCCGCTCGGCGGTCCGCCCGGTGTAGCGCTGTTGGACCCAGACCACCCCCCAGTCGGCGAGGGTGATGGCGAGCAGGGCGGCGGCGACGGCCCAGAGGGCGGTCTGCGAGCCTTCGACGACGCCCCGGTCGATCCCGATCCGCACCAGGGCTGGTCCCAGGAGGGAGGCGATGGCGTCGAGGACGACAAGGGCCAGCCCCGCGGCGAGGGGGCCGCGGTAGGGGCGCAAGAACCGCCCGAGGCGGAAGTCAGGGTCGGGCTTCGCCTCGTGGTCGACGTCAACCTGTGGTGCGTCGTCGGCCGGCGGGAGGGCAGCTACCGCCGCCTTCAGTTCGGGCGTCTCGGCCACGAGAGCGAGCCGGGCGCCGGGAGGGCCTCCCATGCCCCCGTGCATGCCTCCACCCCCGACTCCGAGTGCGTGCATCCCGAGCATGCCCCCATCCGGGGGCGGGCTCGCCGAGACCCTGGGGCGGGCGACGTCGCCGTTGCCGTCCGCCGGCTGCCACGCCTCCGCCGTGACCTGACCCGGCTCCCAGGCCGCTTCGTCGGCGGGCTGCCCGTCGAGCTCGACGCCGGCCGGATCCCCACTCGCCTCACGCCGGCCGTCCACTGCGTTTGGGTCACGCAGGCCGGCCATTGCGTTCGGGCCACTCAGGCCGTCCATTGCGTTCGGGCCACGCAGGCCGGCCACTGCGTCGTGGTCAGGCAGGCCGTCCATTGCGTTCGGGCCACGCAGGCCGGCCATCAGCTCGCGGTAGAGGCGAGATCGGGCCAGGAGCTCGTCCGACGTTCCGACATCAACCACCCGTCCACCGTCGACGAGAGCGATCCGGTCGGCGAGCCGGAGAGTGGACCGGCGGTGGGCGACGAGCAGTGTCGTGCGCCCCGCCAGCAGCCGCCGGAGGGTGGCGTGGATCTCCTCCTCGACTCGGGAGTCGATGGCGGACGTGGCGTCGTCGAGCACGAGCACAGCCGGGTCGGTGAGCAGGGCCCGGGCCAGTGCTACCCGTTGGCGCTGGCCGCCGGAGAGCGTGAGCCCGCCTTCGCCCAGTCGGGTGGCGTACCCGTCGGGAAGGGCGGCGATGAACTCGTGGGCTTCTGCCGCCCGGGCGGCCGCCTCCACCTCTTCGTCGGTCGCGTCCGGCCGCCCGTAGGCGATGTTGTTCCGGACCGTGTCCGAGAAGAGGTAGATCTCCTCGAACACCACGCCCACCTGGCGGCGCAACGAGTCGACGGTCACGTCCCGCACGTCGATCCCGTCCACCTTCACCGAGCCGGCCTGCACGTCGTAGAAGCGGGGGAGCAGGAGGGCCACGGTGGACTTGCCCGATCCGGAAGGGCCCACCAGGGCGACCGTCTCCCCCGGCTCGACGGTGAGCGAGAACCCGTTCAGCACCGGCTCCGAACGGAGGTAGCCGAAGGTGACCTCCTCGAACCGCAGCTCCCCGCGTATGCGGGGGAGCTCCACGGCATCCGGACGTTCGGTCACGACGGGCGTGGAGTCGAGCAGTTCGAAGATCCGCTCCGCTCCGGCGCGAGCCTGCTGAGCGACGACGGTCAGGGTGGACAGCATCCGGACGGGCGAAACCAGCTGGAGGAGGTAGGTGGAGAAGGCGAGGAAGGTCCCGATGCTGATGCGGCCGTTCAGGGCGAGCCATCCTCCGAGAGCCACGACCGCCACCTGGCCGAGCGAGGGGACGGCCTGGAGAGCCGACGTGAACCCCGCCTGGATCCGCACGGCGCGCACTCGAGAGCCGAAGAGCGACGCGGACGTCTCCACCAGCCGGCGCACCTCCTGGTCCTCTTGCCCGAACCCCTTGACCACCCGGACGCCCGAGACCGCCTCCTCGACCACGCCCGCCACCTCGGCGGCCTTCATCTGGGCGTGCCAGGCGGCGGGGAAGACGGTCGTACGCAGGCGGAGGGCGATGGCGGTCACGACGGGCACCACGGTCAGGGCGACGATGGTGAGGAGGGGTGAGAGGGTGAGCATGATCACCAGGGAGGCGACCAGCAGGACGACGTTTCCGCTGAACAGCGGCAGGAAAGCGAGCAGTCCCTGGACGAGGGCCACATCGGAGCTGGCCCGAGAGACGAGCTGGCCGGTCTGGAACTCGTCGTGGCGGGCGAAGTCGAGCCGCTGTAGGCGCGCGTAGATGTCGTTGCGCAGGTCGTACTGCACGCCCAGGGCCACCCGTCCTCCGACGTAACGCCGGATGTGGGCGGCGCCGAAGCGGAAGAGCCCGGCGGCCAGGAGGAGTCCCAGCCACAGCGCCAGCGGGCGCCGGCGGGCGAGGATGACGTCGTCCACCACCACCTTCTGGATCACCGGGGTGAGCGCGGTGACGGTCAGCCCGGCCAGGGCGGCCCCGAAGGAGAGCACGACGTCCCGCTGATGGGCGCGGATGTAGGGGAGGAGCCGCCGGATCCAGCCCGGGTCACGGGCGGCGCGGCCTGAGGTCACGTGCCGGTGCCCACGACGGATGGCTCGAGGGCCGGTCCGAGAGAGGCGAGGAGGGAGAGAACGGGGCGCGGGTCTCCCGTTCGTCCCAGCAAGGTCGTCAGGCGCTCGGCCATGGCCGTCTCGGCCTCGGCCAGCATGGCTCGTCCTTCGTCGGTGAGGGCGATGCGCGTCGATCGCCGGTCGTTCGGCACCGGCTCCCGTTCCAGGTAGCCCCGGATTACCAGGCCGTCGACCGCGGCGGTGACCGTGGGCTTGGCGAGGGCCAAGCAGGAGGCCAGGTGGGTGGCCCGTTCACCGCCGTCGTCCACTGCGGCCAGCACCCGGTACTGGGGCAGGGTGAGACCGCCCAGGGCGCACTCCAGCGTCCGCGCCAGGCGGGCGACGGTACGGACGGCTCGGGTTG